>JAGATU010000043.1 GCA_017621115.1 Lachnospiraceae bacterium | reverse complement strand
CGGAAGATACTTTCCTGCAGACATATACCCAAATGCAACCAATACCAAGTCTTCTCCACCGGTCAAATCAAAAAGCAACGAATTCCCTTCTCTCATCTCCTTTTCGACTTCTTTTTCCATGTTGGTAAGAATGGCCTTAAAATCCACATGCGACATTTCCTTAAAAACAACATCAGTCACATTACAATACTTCTTAAGAAATCTTTCCGTAGATTTACCACATCTCTCTACAACTTCCTTATATCCCCAGAAAATAACCTTATCAACTTTATAATTTAAACATGTTATTATATTTTCTATTGGTTCTTCATCCAAAAATTCAATGACTACAACCATAATCCCATCTCCTGTATCTGTAATACTGTTTTAGTATAGCAATTAAGTAAGTGGGTTTCAATAAAAAAGACGGTAGCTGGCGCCACCGTCTGAGGTATCATCAAATTTCTTTTTTATTCCTCTAATAATTCCAACAACTCCGGAACATCATACTTCATAGTTTCATACACAACGTTCAAATCTACATTACCATACTCGTGCACAATCCGATTTCTAAGACCAAATATAGCACTCCATGGAATGTCACCATGGGTAAGTCTATATTCTTCTGTCAATCGCTTAGCATTTGCTGATATCTGAATCATACGAAACATCATTGAATCCAATAACACTTCATTTGCATTCAATTCTTCTATGTCAACATTTCTCATATGCTTTACTATGAACTCCAAATCCTTCCGGATCTTTTCAAGATAGTAGCTATCTGTTTTTACATTATCCATATATCTTTATTCCGTCCTTAAATATTTCTTCTGTTAAATCAATATTCTCTTTCAATTGACTCATATCTAAGACATCTACTTTCTTATGAAGTTCCGTTCTTATTTCCTCAACTAATCCGTAAAATTTTAACCCTCTTACATTTGTGGAAATCAACAAATCCACATCACTCACCGGTGATGCCTTCCCTTTTGCATAAGAACCAAAGAGATAACAAAAGTTCACTTCGTATCTCTCGAACACCTTAGAACATTTTCTCACTATATCTTCTAATTCCAAGATTCCTGTTTCTTCATCAATCTGATTTATCTTAGATAACTGTTCAACTATATAGTTATACTTTATCGTACCTTGTTTCTCTTCGTCATTTTCATATGACTTATATGAGCGCAATGAAATACCAACTAAATCCGCAACTTCCTGCTGCGTCATCTTTTTCTCAATTCGTAATTCCTTTAAATCAACCATATTTGCACCTCCATTTATATATTAGTGCAAAATTTGCACCTTTGTCAATATTTGGTGCAAATTTTGCACTCTATTATTTATGTATGATGCAATAATAGTATATCTTATTGTTTTAAAATAGATACTCCTTTTTTATTTATTACTACTCTCAACTTGAGGTTCCAAATTGGCACCTCAAGTTAGCATATACAATTTAACACTGTCCTAATTATCATCTCTTTATCCTCATCCTGAGATTTTTCTATCATTAAGATGAGCGCCACCAATAATGTATCACTGATTCTTTTTTCTCCATTAACATACAGCGCATTGTTCCACTCCAAAAACAGCAAGAACTTGATTGCTGCCATTTGCTTATTGCAGTCATACCAAATGGGATTCTTAATCATGTCATATAACATGCCTACTGCCACTTCTTCAACAGTTTCATTCCCGTCATAATATGTTCCATCCGGACGAGTCAGCGTTTTATGGTCATATGCATCTAATATATCTAAAGTATCCTTATATGCTTCTTTCAGTACATCTGTGTTTTCTTTAATGATTTCTGCTGCTCTATTCTCTTCCATTGTCAGTTCCTCCCTAAACTACCTGTTTCAACACCTGATAAATCATCCTGCCGTCTTCTCTTCCGAATTCGTGCATAGAACCCGTATATAAAAACCTGGGCGTCTTAACATCCTGTCCTTCTATAAATCTTATAATTTTATCTGTCTTTTTCTCGTAATCCGTTCCTTTAAATGCCTTTGTGATTTTCTCCACAAATGCTCTGTGTTCCTTTATTCTCGCCTGCTCCGCATCTATGCTAAGCGTTCTCGTCTTATCTTTAATCAATTTCTTTCGCGTCTCATCCTCCAGGGCATTCGAAGACATCAATGCATTCTCTATATTGGATGCCACACACACTGTTACCCCATCCAATTCCGTCTGAATACGAAAGAAGTCCGTTACTGCACCAAAACCTTTATCCTTGCTGATAATACTTATTTGCTTTCCACCACGGGAACCTAAAACACCACATTCTACAGCAATATAAAAATCCAGTGCATTCTTTCCTGTCCGAGCTAATTTGTATGTCTTAAATTCGCACTGGCTTTTCTCTATCATCTCAATGTATTCAGCCCGAATCTTCTCGCAACACTGGCTATAGAAGATAATCAGGATATCTTGTTCATTTAGATACTCTACGCCTTTTAGCCCATCGTTCGCAGATACATTTTCATAATCTACTAATATTATTGCCATGGTTGTCACACTCCGTTTCTATACAAACAAAGCCGCAGCTATCGCCACGGCTTCATCACCTTAAAATATGCCTACATTACAGCCACGAGGATTACCTCCAGCCAACCGGCTTATCGCTTTAACCTTTCTCATGGATTTCAACACATTTCTATGTCTACATGAAAGTTTTCACTTCACCTAAAACCATTCAAGAATAAAATCGTTGACGATTCACCTTTGACGGTTCAAATAAAACGCAAAACAGTTAAATTAGAGGTGCCTTCTGCACCGACTTTAAACCCAACTTTTTTCTAAAGGCAGGAATCGAACCTGCGACATCATGATTACAAGTCATGTGCGCTACCAACTGCGCCACTTTTAAAGTCAAGCATCCCAATTTAATCAGAATTGGTAATATTTTCTTGTAACGTAACCCTGTTACAGGGAAGCCGGATTTGAGGTTTTCGTAATGCAGGCAAACACCTTACGCTACCTCAATAAAGGTCGTCGCATTAGATACCTTTATCTGTGTATCCAGTTCAGTCAGAAGAGTGCCTCGCTTTTCTTCCAGTTCTTCCATTTTCTTCTTAACATCCAGAGGATCCACCAACTCGGTTGTATTTTCCTTTACATAAGCTTCTACAACTCCCAAAGGTTTTTCATCCTTGGTCTTACTGTCTTTTCCAAGAATGCTAAGGCGCATCTCCTCTGCAGTAGTCTGTAACTGACTGTTCTTTCTGTCACAAAACTGTACTCTCTCGTTGTACTCATGAGCCAACTTTTTCTGAAGTCTACCCTCAAAATCCGCATCACCGTCATAAACACCCACACCACGAAGTCTGCTTCTTAAGGAAATCGCTCCGGCAACAGTAAAAGTTCCGTAGGAAGTAGTGATTTCTGTGTTTGCATTGGAAGCCACAATTGCTGCGTCAATCTTCTGGAATCGGTCAATCAAATCAACAATCTGCTGATATGCCGCCTCTGCTTCTTTCGCATACTCTTCTTTGCTGGTGCGCTTGGCAAAAACCCTATCCTCATTCGGCTTAATGGTATCCACAAAGCTTGCCTTAGCAATCTTATCTGCTATCTTCTTTACCAACAGGTCCCTTTCATCCAGAGCCTGCGTTACTAACATCTTCTCGCTCATAAAAAAATCCTCCCTTAGAATATTGTCTCTACCGACTATTCTAAAGGAGGATATTTCATTTGTCATTGAACCTGTAGTTCAATATTTATGCAACACGCCTCTCATATAATTTCTCATAATAAGCAAATAATCTGCTTTCGCGAGAATCTAATATCCTTATGGTAATATCCGGTACAATCGGTGCCCTGTTTCCACACACCATTGCATCAATCGGAACTTGAAGCAACTCGCTTAGTGCATATAAATTGTCAATGGTCGGCATATTGATGCCATCAATCCATCTGTACACGCTCTGCACACACCCCAATCCCAGATATTCCTGCACGTCCTTTGGCGTAATTCCACGCATGTCCATGATTCTGCGCAGGTTAACACCGGTTTCTCGTTTGTTGATTAATGGGAACATAAGGCACCTTCCTTTCGTTCACGAAGTTCTCATCCAACTCTAAATGCGATTTCTGTACTGTTCAATAATTCAATATGTATCCGTTACAACACCGCAGTTCAAATTTAGATATGCATCTAAAATATTTTCTTTTCTATTCATTTGCATTTTCCTCTCTTCCATTCCGCGTTCTTCCCTAATATCCTATCCGCCTTAATCATATATGCATATGCTTCCGGATTTACTTTTCTCAAATACTTAACCGCCATCAGTTCTGGCTGTGCAAACTTCTCATTAATATACTCTGTATAATCTGCAATACGTTCAAATGGCTCGTCTGCCCACAAACAAATTGATATGTACGCAGCTTTCACTGCTCTTCCTACTGCAATCTCAGGACTATAATTTTCAGCATAAATATGACCTCTTAAGTCTCGAATTCCTGTCACATATAGTGAATATTCTTCTCCATTATATTTTCCTCTTGCGGCAATGCACAACGCAGCTTCAAAAGTATCTTTTAAACATTCCTTTGGAGTTACTTCAATTCCACGGTAAGCAATTTCTGACTGTACTACTTTTAGATATGTCTTCTTGACCTCTTCAAAGTTTTCCATTTCATCAACCAGTGTACTTACATCATACAACTGCTTCATTACTTCCATATCTTTGCCCGCTCCCAAAGGAATTCCCGTTGTATGTGGTGCAAAAGCAGTCAACTTATCTCCCAATATGCATTCAATACTCGGTAGTTTTACCTTCAAAAATTCCGGTTCTACCATTAACAATTCATTGCGTATTTCACGTTCCACAATACGCTCATAGTGGTTTTCCTCATATAACACATCCAATAAAATATAGAGTTCTTTTCCGTTCACCGGTGAGTCATACGTAAATCTAAAATGCCTCTTTTCAATGTTGTTTTTTCCAATACGTCGTTGCTCTTCATACCTAACAAATGGAAATATCTTAGCAGCTTTCTCAATATAAGTTTCCACGTCCGTTCCCGGTTCTACAATGATATCTATATCCGTAGATAATCTTTGTGGATGTTCCAGCAATAACATTAAACATGTACCACCTTTAAAAATAAAAGGCATTCCCACCCTGCTAATTGCCTCCAACAATCCAAAAGCATATACCGTCCTCTCAATAAGAATCGGATCCCTTTTGCTACCGTGCTGTAGTTGTCTTATATGTTCTTCCGTAAAATTTTCTCTTTTAAGCATCAATCTACCCCACTTTTAATTGTACATTGGTTTTTTCCTTTATAAATTCCCGTATTTTATTTTCTGCGCCTCTTCGCTTCGCATATCTGAACATGCAACTCTCGTCTATTGCGTATTTTGCAAATGCTCCCTCGTATATATTTATCAGTTCAGCTTCGCTAACACTACTTAACAAAATAGAATTTGTTATTACATCGACAAGAAGTTTCTCTATTCTTGTGTTCCACTTTTCCTTTTGTCCCATCGGTGCTTCAGAGATCAACTTTCCAACTACAATCATTCCATCATACCAATACTGATGATAAATCTCCGGAGTAGGATTAATTAGTACTTTCCCCGGATATTTTTCTTTTAGTACATCAAAAACAAAATCTCCCAAATCCTCTTCGACTGATACATGTATCACGTTGTGAGCCAATTGATGATTCACAAATTCATTCAGTTGTACAAAATCCATAATTGTAAAATTAAGATATGGAAATTTTTCCTTCAAAATATTTGCCACAGTTTTTGCATCATCAGAATATTCATAAGAATATACTCCAATACCCTCCTTAGCCACACAATATCTGTTTCTTCCCACACGAATAATCGCGCCTTCCTTTAACATTTTTTGCAATTCCAGTTTGAAAGAAGCCTCACTGATTGATTTTCCGCTTTCTTGAATTGTCTCCATAAGTTCTGCTCTGGAAAATGTTGCCTTATTCTCTAAAATTTTCAAACAATATACCATCATTCTATCTTCTAACATAATTTACCCCTTATCATTTCGGCAGTAAATTCATTTTAATGCCGTTTTGCTAATTTTATGATATTACAGAATTTCTAAAAAATCAATATCCTTTCGGCAGTATATACGTCTTGTTGCCAATATGATAAATTTATTATTTTTAAAAATGTCTCTTTATATTCATATTCTTTTCCACCATGTCAATTTTAGTCTAAACTTGCCCCTCTCCCCCAACAAACTCTCCACAATCTTCTCCGATGCATCCTAATCCAAGCATACAAAAAGCGATGTCCCACAACTAGGACATCGCCTTAATAATTTCACTATATTTGACACTTCCAACCACACCCTAAAACAGCGCGTTCTTGGTTCCTGGTACGGACTCGGCAATCTTTACACCGCCTTTTACGGATGCCAGTACAGGGGCATTGGTGTTGAGTGCTTCATAATAGTCCTTTGCATCCAGGACAATAAAGTCTGCAGGACGTCCTGCCGCGATACCGTATTTTTCACCAAGATGAAGGGTACGTGCAGCATTGTTGGAAATAAAGTTATAAGAAGAACGGATATCATCATATCCCATCATCTGGCATACATGAAGTCCCATAAATACTACGTCACGCATAGAACCGGTTCCCATCGGATACCATGGGTCAAAGATGTCATCATGTCCGAAAGAAACATTGATTCCGTTTTCTCTCAGTTCCTTTACACGGGTAATACCGCGGCGCTTCGGATACGTATCGATACGGCCCTGTAAATGGGTATTAACAAGCGGATTGGCAACAAAGTTAATACCGCTCATCTTTAACAGACGCATGAGTCTCTGCACATATGCATTGTTGTAGGAATGCATGGCAGTCGTATGGCTTGCTGTTACACGGTCTCTAAGTCCGCTTTCGAGTGCACGTGCTGCGAGGGTCTCCAGACCTCTGGAAGCCTCGTCATCGATTTCGTCACAGTGAACGTCTACGAGTTTGTCGTATTTCTCAGCAAGCTCCATGGCATAATTCAGGGAAGATACGCTGTACTCCCTGGTAAATTCAAAATGAGGAATCGCACCTACGCAGTCTGCTCCCATGCGGACAGCATCTTCCATAAGCTGTCTTCCGTTCGGATAGCTCTCAATACCTTCCTGAGGGAATGCTACAATCTGGATGTTCATTACATCTTTTAACTCTTCTCTCAGTTCGATTAACGCTTCCATCGCTGTCAGCTTAGGGTCTGTCACATCGACATGGGTACGGATGTGCTGGATACCGTTTACCGCATATTTGCGGACTACACGGTTGACACGTTCTTTTACGTCTTCTTTGGTCAGTTTCTCTTTACGTAAAGACCAGCATTCAATTCCTTCAAATAAAGTTCCGCTCATATTCCATACCGGGTCGCCCGCTGTCAGGCAGGTGTCCAGATGAACATGGGACTCAATAAACGGAGGAAGCGCCAGCTTACCGCCAAAATCCACGCATTCTTCACCTGCGCGGGGTTCCAGATGCGCTGCAATTTCTTCAAACTTACCGTCCGTTACGCGGATATCACTGGTTGTATCCGCATTTTCTATATACAGATTCTGATAAAGCATAGATTCTTCTCTCCATCTGATTGATACTAATTATTTTGCAAATTTTTTACCTACAAAGTAGCAAGCCAAAGAAACAACTGCATTGTTAATGGCTGCGATACCGAATGTGAATCCCGGAATGATGTTACCGCCAGTCAAGTTACCGACTACCGCACCTGCGATAACACCGATAATAGCTGCCCAGTTGGTTCCTACAGGCACCTCTGCATCTTCTGCGTATTTATTCTTGTCTAAGAAGTAATCTGCAATAAGGATAACACCTACTGCAGGAAGTGTAGCATTAAGGATGGTTAACCAGTTACAGAAGTTATAGTATAACCACATAGCCGCTACAGTACCGATAATACCGGACAAAATAACCATCGGCTTCTTAGCCTTACCTGTAATATTGGAAAGTCCGAGTGCACCTGTGTAAAGAGCGTTATCGTTGGTTGTCCAGATATTGGCACCTAATACAAGGAATGCCCAGATACCAAGATTTAACTCAATCATAACCCAGAAAATATCGTTGCTTCCGGTAAAAGCACCTGCCACACCACCAAAGAAGAACATTAATGTATTTCCAAGGAAGAACGCGATTACTGTTGTCCAAACAGCAATCTTATTGCTCTTTGCAAAACGGGTAAAGTTAGGAGTTGCGGTACCGCCGCTCACGAAAGAACCGATTACCAAACCAACACCGGCAAAAAGAGTAAGACCGCCTGTAGATTTACTAAAGATTGCATTTAAACCACCGCCCTGAACAGTAGCAGTTACCATTGCATAAGTTCCGAGGATTGCAATAAGCGGAACGGAAACATAACTTACAATTTCAAGACCTTTGATTCCGAAATATGCGGAAGCAGTCATACAAACACCTACGATAAGAACCAGAACATATGGTAAAATCTTGGATTCCGGTGCCAATACTTCAGCTGCAGGAATTGCAAACATGGCAGCACCTACACCGAACCAGCCAATCTGTGTAAGACCGATCATTGCGGAAGGAAGCTTAGAACCGTTTTTACCAAATGCACGGCGGGAAAGAAGGTCATAGGAAAGACCTGTTTTACAACCGATATAACCGAGCGCCCCGGTATAAGCAGCAAGAATTATACCACCGATTAAAACAGCGAGCATAAATCCTTTAAAATCAAGACCATTAGCAAGGTCTACACCAGTCCACATGCTGGCAGAGAAAAAGGTAAAGCCGAGCATAATAGCAAACATGGGAAGAAATCCCTTACGGGCTTTTAACGGCACTACCTCATTTGTGTAGTCGACATCGACTTTTTTGTTTTCTACAGACATTTTGTTCTCCTTTTCTTTTGGGTATTTTTTCTATTATCTCGCATTCGGCTGTTTTTTTCAACATAAAAAGAAATACCGACCGGATTACTCCGGCCGGTATTTCTTCCCCTATTACTTATTACTTCCGATCGTATATGGTAAAATAAAAAACCCCTTCTACACTTACCTTGATCGGTTCTTATAATCTGACTTATTACTTCCTAGTTCTCTTTAAATATATTCTCTATATGATTACTGAATTCTTCAAATATACGACTTCCCTGGTCCTTATAGTCCGCTGACATCACCTCGGAAATAATCGTATGGCGAACACTCTTAGGCACATCAAATACCTTCATAATTGCGTCAATACTGCTCGTTACTCTCTGCTCAAAAGACAGGGTCTGCGTATTCTCCATCCTGTACATGGCATATTCAATACCGGACACAACATTCTCCGCCTGAGCAAATTCTGCCTCTGTCCATTCCGGACAAAACTCACCAAATACTCTCTTTACCCTTTGGGAATCATTTGAACGGATCACCTCAAGTGACAACGGATGCGTATATGCTGCCTCAATCAAATTCCTTACGTTGGGATTCTCATCGCAAAACGAAGCAAATACTACAAGTTCAAGAAGATAGGCAATGGGCAGGGAATATTCTGCAGGTTCAGCCTCCTCTTCTATATGCTGCTGAAACATATTCAATTCTTTTACCAGTTCCGCAAGAATATGCTCCTTGGTCGGAAAGTGAAAAGTAAGATTACCCGTGCTTATCTTAAGCATATTGGTAATCGTGGTAACATAGGTATCCGTATAACCTTTTTCTAAAAAAAGCCTTGTCGCACAAAGCAGAATCTTATATCTTGTGTTCACTATTTTTCTCTCTTGCCTCTCTATATTGCCATCACTAGGAACACTCCTAGTATAATCTATTTTTTACATCTTGTCAATTAAAACAGGGCCAATGCATCACTGCATCAGCCCTGTTTTTCTAAATTTTCACTCTGCCTTCTTCAACTGCTCTGTCGTAGTTGGCCTGTGCCTGTCTGATAAACTCTTCATCGCCTTCTTTTTCCGGCGGAATATAAGCTTTGCCCGGCACTCTCTTTCTTAAGTTGAAACGTTCCATCGCTGAACGTAATCTGTAAGCATTTTCATTCAGTAAGTCACAGGAAGCGGATGTTTCCTGGCTGATAGCAGCATTGGTATCAACTGCTTCCGCTATTCCTTCAATACCGCTCTCAATAATACTCATCTTATCTTTCTGTTCCTGTCCGGCCATACTCATCTCATCATTAAACTGATAGATGGCATCTACGCTCTCAACAATCTTGTTAAAGGTCTCGGATGTCTCATTGGTAATGGCATTACCGATATTAGCCTTGGAAATCGTATCTTCGATTAACTTACGGCTCTCTACAACTGCAGTAGCACTCTGTGCCGCAAGGCTTCCCACTTCGCTTGCTACTACCGCAAAACCTCTTCCTGCTTCTCCGGCTCTTGCTGCTTCAATGGAAGCATTCAGGGCAAGGAGGTTGGTCTGGGATGCAATCTGTTCGATTGTTGCAATAACTGCATTAATCTTCTGGGAAGAATCGGTAATATCTTCCATCGCTTTGATTAACTGTTCAATCTTTTCGTTATTCAGTGCAACTTCATTCTTGATGTCGCCGGTAAGTTCTTTGGATCTCTCAATCTTTTCAACGTTCTTATTAATCAAATCAACGGTTGCAAATATAGTCTCTTTAAAGTCCGAAATACTCTGAATCTGCTGAGTACAATTGGTTGCGAGAAGACTGCTCGCATTGGCAATATCATCTGCACCGCCTGCTACTTCGCCGGCAATCTGCGTAATCTCATTGAACATAATATCGTTATTCTGAACCATCTTATAAAGATTCTGTGACAGTTTGTCCTGTTCAGAACGGATATTAACAAATGCCGTCATATCGCCCTGTGCAACACGTTCCATAACATGTACATTTTCCTGGACGCCGGAGGTCATGGTCTTGAATGCATCGATCATGACATTAATCTCCTGAATGTTAGTTGTTGCCTCACCAAAATCAATCTCATCGGAACCAAGCGCCAGTTCACCTGCCCACTCTGCCGCTTTATTAACCGACTCTGCAAGCTTATTGCCAAGTTTGTTGGCATGTGATTTAATAATGCGGGATGTAACCCCGATTAACATCAAACTCAGAACAATAGAAATAATTACCTGTATAACGGTTATCAGATAACTTCTGTCTGCCTGTTTTGCATAGAAAGCAGTTACAATATCAATATTTTTAGAAAATTCTTCGTACTTGGCTGTAATGGAATTAACAAGCGCAAGTCCCTGCTCCGGATCATCCTGAAGAGTAACCTTTAAATTGTTCTTATAAATCAAATGAATCTCGTCATGGAGTTCCAATGCCTTGTCAAAAGCTGCCTTGGCTTCCTTGTCCTTCTTAACATCCGTAATATCAAATGCCATTCTCCACTTTGCATAATCACAGTTATCCAAACTGGTTACATTATCAAATTTCGAACCTTCCGTAATGGAAATAATCAAATCGGTTACCCAGGTATTCACATAATTTCTTGCGGTTTCAACACTGGATGAACGCTCTGACAAATCTCTCATATTTTTAGCAAAATACGCTGACAATCCCAAATTCAATACAGAAAAAATAATTAAGAATACCATAATCTTAATCATGATGGCATTACTGTTCTGTATATGCTGTCTGATTGGTAATACTGCATTTTGAACAGTCTTGGAATTGTTTTTTATTTTCTTCTCTTTGGTCTGTTTGGTCCCTTTTACTTTTGTTTTCTTCTTAAACATCCCCGTGCCCCCAATCTCGGTTTGTAATGCATATATTATAGCTTAAATAATCAACAAAAACAAGGAAAGTAGGTTAAATTGTCTGTTTTTTCCGCTCTATCATATGTTTTTTCACTCTTTTTCAAACTGTGAAATAAACTTCCATGCGTTTTCGTTCGTATGATACCGGCATTCGTGTCCCTGTCCGCTCACACTCGCAAAAGCAGTACGGCACACACCATCCACGCTGTCGTAATAGCGGATGGTCAGATAGCTGTCGCGTGTCTCATCGTATAATTTCTCGACACGGTCCGCCGATTCTCCCCAAACAGGGTCCGCCCAGGTGTCTTTTTTATCATAGTCCAAATCAAATTTTGCTTTCAATTTGTTAACTTCTGCCGCATACTGCACGCGTTCCAGTGCCGTTGGTGCCTGGTTGGGAAGTTCCGGTAACGGGGAATCTTCGCCGCCCGAATAGAACATCGGAACAGGAACCGTCATATTCAGTCTGTCACCGAGTGGCGGGCTGAACGGATTATTTTTTACAGGGAACAATGCGCTCGCAGGTGCCATTCCCGCGAAAATCTCCGGGTACTCCTGGAACAAATCCCATGTTTTACCGCTTCCCATGGAAAATCCGGTCGCATAGATACGCTTCTCATCAATCGGATACCTTCTCTTAAGTTCTTCAAGCACTTCTACCGCTTCCGTTGCCGTCACATGCTGATGGTTTTCAATTGCCACATATAAAAAGCCGTATTTGTGCGCCACTTTATACCATTCTGCCACAAAGGTCAGGTACATTGTAGAATCGCCGCCACCATGGAATCCGAGCAAAAGCGGCACCGGTCCGTTATCAAACAGACCATTGTTGTAATATGCAAAATAACCTACCTTATGCTCTTTTTCATCCTTGAAAATGCTCCAATGATCCGGCGATGTCTTTACCATTACTTCACCGGCCTCTTCGGTCATGTTCAGTTCCTTAAAATCAGGCTCAAATTGCATCTGCCCGCACCACATTATAAACTTCCACACAAATGCGTCAAAATCAGCCTTATAATCTGCACTTTCCTTAACAAGCAGGTTCTCACAGTTTGCAAACGCAGCATTGATTTCATCCGTATTACCAACACTGAGCACCGCAATATCCTTGCGCTCCACCTTCGGCATTACGCTTAAATTCTCCATGGAACACATAGCCGGTGTAATCTCACCCGGTCCCCAGAGATAGTCTCCCTGCAAGGTCGTAAGAAGGTGTGTCGCTACATAATCCGCAGACTCCCCATAGCTGTATATGTCCGCACGGAACTTGGCTCCTCTGATAAAATAGCCCTTAAATTCACGTGTAAAGAAATCGTCCAGTTTGACAATTCCGTCCTCAAAGCGCGGATCCATCTTCACTTCCGCAATCACGTCCGCATACAGCTGCTCTGTTGCATTCTTCCATCCGCCATCGCAGGTCGGATACACAAAAAGTACACTTGCATCCACTCTTGCCGCGATTTCAGCCAGTCCGCTTTCTTTTGCAAAAGCAACCGCCTCTTCCATGCTCTGTTTCTTTTCTTCAAATACCAGTAGTAACGGTGCGCGGAATGTATAGTTATTTACCTGTCCGTCAATTCCGCTTACCGGCACGTAAGCCTTTAAATAAAAACTCTCATATTCATGTTCCCAATACTTTGCACCGTCTGAAAGTGTTGTAACATCCGGTCTTTCCATCATCGGCATTTTATTTATCCTCTCTACGCTCCCTTATTAATCAACTGCATAAATTCCGTTTCCGATACTGCTTTTGAATAATACCAGCCCTGTAAATACTGGCAACCGAATTCAATCAGTATATCCCGCATATCTTCTGTTTCCACGCCTTCCGCTACGATACTTAGCTCCAATGCATTCAGCATGGAAACCGTATGCGCAAGTGTAATTCCTGCCTTACGTTCCTTAAATGCGTCCTGAATAATCATTCTGTCAATTTTGATTAGTTCAAACGGTATCTTATTAATATAATTAATTGTCGCATAACCGGAACCGTAATCATCCAGCGAAATAGCAATCTTATTATCAATCAACTTGGTCAGATTCTCATCCACAATCGCAAAGGAAGCCATCATGGCCGTCTCTGTAATCTCTACATTAATCTGACTTGGTGCAACATCATACTGCTTCATGATGCCAAGCATCTTATCGGCAAATCCCTTCTGCATCAACTGCAGAGGACTGACATTGACCTCAATATACTCAACGGTTGATTTAGACAATTCATTGTCTTTGATAAAACGGCAAACTTTATGTAAAATCAATTCTCCAAGTTCAATAATCAGACCGCATTTTTCCGCAGTTGTAACAAATACATCCGGCGGAATCCAACCCAATTTCTCATCATACAGTCTCGCAAGTGCCTCTGCAGAGTTATAGCATTTCTTTTTAACCGAATAAATCGGCTGATAGTACACCATAATTGTATCTGCGGCAATAGCATCCTTTACAATCTTTTCAATACTCTTCGCCGTCTGGATTTTTTCCAGTTCAATCTCATGCGCGTGGATGATTTTACCTTTATTGTTCTTCTTAGCCGCTTCCATCGCATAATTAATTACTTCGACCACGCCTTCTGCGCTGTTTGCATCTTCCGGACAATCGACAATACAAATGGTAGCTGACATCATTACTTCCTGTTTCTCAAGTTTCCACGGAGACATGAATCTCTCCCTGATTTCCTCTGCAATGACATTAGGCATAATTTTTCTTCTGTCAACAATCACACAGAACTGGTCTGCTTCAAAATGGAATACCAGACCGGACGGCTTCATTCCTCCCAGATATTTACCGACATGCCGTAAAAGTTCATCACCGACATTAACACCATAGTTCTGGTTGATGAATTTGAAATCATCCATGTCCACGACAATAATCGAAAAAATCTTCTCTTCAATAAAACAGTCCTTCAGATATTCTCCTAAAAACAAACGGCTGAACTGCCCTGTTAACTTGTCGGTAACCGCATCAGGACTCTGTTGGAACAGATACATTACCAAAAGGAAAACCGTAATAGCAAGGTCTAACATCAATGCAATATTAAATGCCTGCACAATCGCTGCAATCATTGCACTGATTACCAGAAAAACAATCAATGGGGTGGTCAGGAATTTGAAATCATTCTTCCTACGGATAAGTAACCATGCAATCATGGAAATCATTCCGACATCAATTACGTACAGCAGATATCCCAAACCCACTTCTGAGTATCCTCTTTCGCCCAATACGGCAGCCCAATGCATCTGGGGATTAAACAGACAGATTACAACCAGCATTACCCAGGTAACCACAAAAAAGTATAGTATCTTTTTATTCTTTTTTACATCTACATGTGCCATGCTGAGCATACAATAAGCCAGAAATGTTACAAATCCATGCAGGAAAAACATATGCCAGGACATAACCGTATACGTTACTCTATAAGGTATACGCTCTCCCAGATACAGCAATTCAAATGTCGAAATCTCAAGTATTGTTGCCAAAAATGCAGAAAGTATCACATAGAAAAAGAACCGGTAGCTTTTCAGGGGTACCTTCTTTTCCGTAATGTACCAAACCATCAGCATAAATAAAAAGAATGCCGCCGCATAATCGTATGACAAGTTTAAGTTGGTCATGCTGTTACTCCTTCGTCTCTTGTATTTTATCCAAAAGCTTGCCGTATTCCTCATGGAAGCTTTCACATTCCTTTAAAAGAATCTCCTCATTCATATCCCTGGCCGCATGTTCAAGCATTTTTGCTTTTTCCGAAAAAACAACTGCACCGACAAGTAAGGAAGTATTCTTCAGTGCGTGAATCACTGTCCTGTAATTCTTCCAGTCACGCTCATTATAGTATGTTTCCAGTTTGGCCCGGTAGTCATCTCCCTGACCCAAATACTCTTCAACCATTTCCTTATAGATACCGGCATCATTGCCACAGTATTCCATGGCTGTTTTCTTATCAATATGATAAATACCGGTCTCATTATCCTCTTTTTCGATGGCATTCAATTTGTGTGCCGGCAGATAAGCTGCTATCATTTTTTCCAAATCTTCCGCTACAATCGGCTTGGACAGATAGTCCGTGAAGCCTTCTTCGATGTACATTTTGGACATACCTGCAATCGCATTGGCAGTCAGAACAATCACATCCGTTGTACGGTTACGGCTGTTACGGTCCTTTCTAAGCATATGCAAAGTCTCGATACCATCCGGTTCCGGCATCATATGATCCATCAAAATAAGGTCATATTTATGATTTTTACAAAGTTCCAAACACTCCGTTCCGCTGCCTGCAAGCGTAAGTTTGACTGCCGTACGCTTAAGCAGTGAACTTACAACAGACAGGTTCATCTTATTATCATCCACAACAAGAATCTCCGCTGTCGGAGCATATAAAACGAATTTATTTTCTTTTTTATCAAGAATATCCCTGCGGTACGCATCCTCCAACTTGCCAAGAGGACTGTCGCCGACTATCTTTTGTGGGATATTTACGGTAAAACAGGAACCTTTTCCGTATTCACTGGTAACCGCAACGTAACCACCCATCATCTCTGCAAGCTGTTTGGTAATGTTAAGCCCCAGTCCCGTTCCTTCAATAAACCGGTTCTTATTTTCTTCCAAACGTCTGAAACTTTCAAACAAATCTCCCATATCTTCCGGCTTGATTCCCATGCCGGTATCTTCTACCGACATATGCATGATTAATTCACTATTATCACGTATTCCCCGGACATAGAGGCCTACAGAGCCGTTCTGCGTATATTTTACCGCATTGGATAAAAGATTATTTAATATTTGTCGGATTCGGATTTCATCGCCATATAATACGGATGGCAATGACGGATCAATATCTACTTTGAATAAAAGATTCTTATTCTCCGCTTTTACACGGATTCCGTTAACCACATCCGCAAGCAATTTTGACAAATGGTATTCTCCGTTGACAATTTCCATTTTGCCGGATTCTATCTTTGAAAAATCAAGGACATCATTCACAAGACCCAAAAGCATTTTACTTGCATTATTAACATTATAGGCATATTCATGAACGGATTCATCCCTATTTTCCCTAAGAATCATCTCATTCATACCGATAATCGTATTAATCGGTGTACGGATTTCGTGCGACATATTGGCAAGGAACTGTGCTTTTGCCTGGCTGGAAGCAATTGCAACCTGCTTTTCTTTTTCAATCGCCATCATCTCTCTTGCCGTCTTTATTGCTGCTGTAGCCAAAAGAACAACCAGACCGCAACTAAGTGCGATACCGCCGTCAACCGGTATGGACGGAATAAATGTAATCAAAGTTTCCCATACAGAGACCACTATCATTACGATAATTCCGATTACTACTTCCCCATATTCGCGGATTCTTCGCTTCCTGATATCCATGCATATGGTTACCGCAAAAAAGAGCACCATAAGTATAATAATGGCATAGGAAACAGCCGTAGAATCAATCAAATCAACAATTCCCATAAGCTGCAAGATGACCGATACCAGAAAGTTTAATACCACACCGCATGCCAGCATTTTATAAATCTGCTCGTAGCGTCTTTTCTGCAAACGGCTGACATATACCATAAACGGATACGGTATCAATATGGTTATCAAAAATCCCACGTGGGATGCGATGGAACCGTTTGGCAGAAAGAACTGCCGGATATTGGATTCTACCGTCATGGAAATGGATAGCAATAAGGTTCCCACTCCCAAAAACGTAATATCCATGCTCTTTTTATATACAAAACGCAGTATAATTCCGACTGCCACCACCATGGAACTTAATATCAGCATATACAGTGAGCAGGCGATAACACCAAAGCATTGTCTGATAAGTTCGTTGACAATATCGTTCTTCTCCCCGACATATACTTTATTCAAAAATCCGGAATATTCCGTTTTACTGATAAGTTCAATGGCAAGCGTTTGCCCTGAATTCTCTGCCGGCACCTGAAAAAACACAAATGCGCTGGCACTGTTGTTACCAAAAAGACGCGACTCCTTTGTCGTGTATTCTTTAATAAGTTCATCCCCGATGTACACCTGCATATCCTGCTGGGATGCTCTCATACAATACCAGATATCTTTACTGCTCTGTGAAAGTACGGTCTCAATTCGTACTGTTTCGCCGCGTCCGGCCTTGCATTTCCCCGGAACCTTAACCGGCTCTCTTGTACCATCCGCCAGGACTCTTTCCCATTCTCCGTTATATAGGGCACAGTTGCCTCTTCCGGTAGGGTCCTCCTTAGGCATTATAAGTTCTCCTGCCACAAAAAAGACCAGTATTGCCAATAGCATAAGTCCAAACGCAGTATGTAAAAATTTTGATATATGTTTCCCCTTAAATTCCAATGTATTCCTCCGATAACATTCTGTATTATTTTATGTCCCCATATATCGGGGGATGGTAATCCCTCTTATACCAATTCAAATGACTTAAGTGCTGTCAGACCATTGCCCTTGTATGTCAGATAAATCGCATGCACACCGTCCGGTATCGTAATCGGTGCACTGTATGTCTCCCATACATTGGTATATTCAATCTTGATCTTCGCAAGTACTTCACCGTCCCACTCGGTTTTTACTTCGAAGATACCGTCCGCATAACCTCTTGTTGTGATGCGGAATTCGGTAACACCCTTGCAATCAAAGTACTTAAATCCTGCGGTTGCGGAGTTCTGGATTCTGCCCACATAACCGATTTCTTCATCGCCGTCCCTGCCGTCCTGCATAACTCTCGGGAACTGTTCACCGCCCACGTACATGGATGGTGTGTCAGTAAATAAATTACATGCAAGGTATGCCGGATATTCTCCTTTGCCTACAAGCGGACCGCCGTTAAGACCGCAGGATGTAATCTCAACCTGGGCAATACTTCCGTCTTCGGCAATCGTAAGTTTTTCAGCACATCCCTGACGGCTGTACCAGTCACCATTGGTCTGACGATGATAGAAAATATACCAGTCATCGTTAATCTGAACCATGCTGCCGTGGTTATTGGCGCCGTATGCTGTCGGCATATCTGCAGGTTTGTATGTATCAATATGTAAATCACAGTTACTTACCAGTACACCGCCGTAGGTAAAGCCTTCCGTCGGGCTCTTGCTGGTTGCATAACAAAGTTCGTGCATTACGATGGAGGAATAAATGAAATAATAGGTGTCTTCCACTTTACGGATGGAAGCCGCCTCAAAATATTCATGTCCGACAAAAGTGCTGCCTTCGGAGTATTCACATCCCGGTACAACAAGCTTCGGTCCTACTTTAATGGTGAGCATATCCTCTGCCAATTCCACTACTTTGGCACCGGTTCTACTCTTGTCACCGCGTCCGCAGAAACCTGTGTAAAGGTATGTGGTATTGCCCTCTGTTAATACACCCGGGTCAAACTGCGGCTCATCACCTTCTTTTTCACCAAGACGTGTTCCGTCTTCGTAATGTACATAACCGTAGAATTCATACTTTCCGGCCGGTGTATCACATACTGCCACGGAAATAACCGGCATTTTATCCAGAGCATAATATAAATAATATCTGCCGTCCGGTCCGATGGTTACGTCCGGTGCATAGAGGCACATCTTGCCTTCTGCATTCATCGGATCTGCCGTCTTAGGATAAATCACGCCTTCGTAGCGCCAGTTACCAAGGTCATCCACCGGTGCTGACCAGCACACATAATCTCCCATACAAAATACATAACCATTGTAAAAATCATGGGAACCGTACACATATACTCTCCCGTCAAATACATACGGTTCTCCGTCCGGAATATACTCCCATGACGGTAAATATGGATTAAAAGCCTGTTTTTTCATGTCTGTAAAATCTCCTTATGCTCATTATTTATGTCTGTTTATTTCTGTAAATCTTTCTGTACCTGCTTAATCATGAAAGCCATGAAATCATCACTTTCCATGCCCGGCACGGCACCTTCGGATAAGAACTGCATCTCATTACGCGCTCCATCTGTATACGGTTTCCACTCAGGCATTGCCTCTCCATCCGCATCATTACCGTTCGGATTGCCGGTCTTCACAAAATTGGTCCAGTAATTGCACATGAGTCTTGCCAAATCAAAATGTCTGCCCTTAAACGGTCTCCAGCACATTCCGAGTGTTTCAAAGAAGAACCATAAATCTACGGAATGGAAAGAGCCCGGATTGTCCCAACCCGGAATATCCGGATTAAAGCGGTAATAGAAACAATCTTTGTCATTGCGCTGCATCTTCTCAAGGAAGGTTGCTTTAATACCGCTTTCAATAATATTTAATGGTGCATAACCCATATCGGTCTTAACCTTCGCTTCCTCAAATGCAAGGAATGCATCCGCATCTTCGCCGAATAATTCTTCTGCCTTTGCCTTCAGTTCTTCTTCACTGCCTACCGGCACAAATCCCGGGAATTCATCCACGGTATTACCTGCCATAACCGGTACATCCGCAAAATGACCACGCGCAAGAAGCTTAATCGGATCATCAATACAGAATGCATCATCAATTGCAATGGCAAATCTCGGATGAGTCTGCGCAAATTCCGCATATTTGTCACGGATATAGAACGCATCAAGCGCTCTTGCTTCGGCAAGTGTCTTCACACCGATAAAGTCAAAGAATGCTTCACCGTTTTTGCCGGTTTCGCTGATATGGCGAGGTGTAATAAACGGATCCGGATTGTAAATGTTGCGAATCATACCGCTAAGTATCATAGCGCCCTTGATAATACCGAAATTCTCTTTGCAGGTTAACTGCGCGAGTGTGCTCGCACCGCCCGCAGACTGGCCTGCGATGGTAATTTTCTCAGGGTCACCGCCGAATGCTTCGATATTGCGGCTTACCCATTTAAGTCCTGCCTGCTGGTCCAGACTACCAAAGTTGGCCGGTGCCTCAGGCTGTGAGGCTGTCAGTTCCGGATGGGATAAGAATCCGAGTACACCAAGACGGTAATTCACTGTAACAAGGATTACGCCCCTGCTTGCAATTCTTTCACCGTTGAATTCCATCTCAGGCGTATATCCCCACTGGAATCCGCCGCCAAAGAACCATACAAGTACAGGAAGTTTCTCATCCGTCTTTTTGGCAGGTGTCCATACATTCAGGTACAGACAATCCTCACCCATCGGTATCTCAGGGTCCACATGCCACTCACGGCAGTAAATATCGGTACCGAGTCCCGGTGTGTCCTGTACGGAAATCGGTGCAAATGTATACGCATCCCTGATTCCATCCCAGTTCTCTGCCGGCTGTGGTGCACGCCATCTGTTCTCGCCGACAGGCGGTGCCGCAAACGGTATTCCTTTAAATACTGTTATTCTGTTGTCATTGCCCGGTAAACCTCTAACGGTTCCGTTTTCCGTATTTGCAATTCTAAGCATTCTCATTCTCCTTATACACAAAATTAGTAAATTTGGCACTTCCGCCCGTCACCTTTGTCGAATATGCAAAAAGTCCGAAGCGGCAGCCCGTAAAATGATCCAGTTTGAAATATAATTTATGTGTTTTACCGATTGGGCGGTATTCCTTCTTTGCAAAGTCAAAATAATAAAACTTTGCCTCGTCCTTCATGTCCGTAAAATCAACCGCTATCTTAAGACGTACGCTGTTGCCGTCAAAAGGAACTGCTTCCCATTCGCATCCCGGCTCCGTATCTCTTACATAACCCATCTTCTCACCATACGGCGTCTCACGGTTAACCATTACAAGATAATTCTGACCATCCCTCTTTGTCACGCCGACAAATCCGTAATATCCCTGTAACGCACACAAACCGGCGTAATCGCCTTCCTGTAAATTGCTCACATCCACAGTGACTTCACCCAAGCATCCCGGGTACATCATTCTCTGGGTCAGTGTATTCTTAGCCTGTGACACATTTGCACATAATTTACCGGTTGTAATTTCAACACTGCCTTCTTCACTGTCATGCTTAACAAGTGTTAAATCCGGCTCGTGGTTAAACTGCCACACACTCTTAAATCCGAAACTGCCGTATAATCGTGCCCTGTCTTCTTTAGAAAGATTTGCAGGCACTTTAAAATCATCACTCTGCAAAAGAGGCTCGTATTCATATCCCGGTCTGGTACTGACTGTCTCAAATACCTCCGGAATCTTACCGCCTTCCCCAAATACAGGAAAATCATTCTCAAAGCAAACCGGAATCAGCACCGGAATTCTTCCGACTGCGCCTCTGTCCTGGAATAACACCGCATACCAGTCACCATCCGGCGTATCCACGATACCGCCCTGTGCAACACCCTGATAACAGTATCCCATGTCATCATTAACAACATCACAGCCCTTAAATTCGCCTTCTAGGAAGTCTGCCACAAAACAGGCCTCCGTTCTTCTCCATTCCCCAACAAGGGAGTGGATAAAGAACACATAGTACTTACCGTTAATCTTATAAAAATGTGAGCCCTCATAACCCAAACTTGTCTCATCACTGTCCTTGACAATCATCCGGTGCAAACCACCCTCTCTCGGGGCCGTCAGGTCATCATTTAATTCCGTCAGATAAATCTCCCTGTTACCGTAAACTATGTACACCTTTCCGTCATCATCAAATAAAAGCGAGCAGTCATGGAAGAAGCCTTCGATATTACTCTTTTTCCAAGGTCCCGTAATACTGTCAGCCGTATATAAATAGGTCTTACCAGTGTCATTTGCCACAAAGCAGATGTAGAAACGCCCTTTATGATATCGGAGTGTGGTCGCCCACATTCCCTGTCCGTATACATTCTGCTCTCCCTCAAGCGTCTGGCCCGGAGTGGAATCCAGTCTGTCGTATACATAGGTCAGATGTTCCCAGTTAATCAAGTCATAGGAACGTAAAATCTCGCATCCCGGCATAAAGTACATCGTTGTGGACGCCATATAATACGTATCTCCCACGCGGATAACATCCGGATCCGGAAAATCCGCCTTCGTAATCGGATTCAACGGTCTGATAAATGTTTCTTTTGTCTCCAATTGTGTCTTCTCCCTCTTGTAGTCTGTTAATTTATTCCGTCTTATATTTTAATCTGCTTGATTTCTTCTTTCTTTTTGCTTTCCCACATATCAATCTTTAACTCCCTAGCCGGTTCCTGATACTGGAATGCAATCTGGTTTTTCCCTTTTCTCTTGGCCTGATACATCATCTTATCGGCATACGCATACAATTGTCCGATGGAACGGCCGTTTGTCGGATACAAACCGATACCTATGCTGGCTGATACCTGTAAATCGGCATATTCACTGCATACCTTTCTGACATTGGCAAGCAATTCGTCCGCCCTTGCCTGTACCGACTCCACATCGGAAACATCTGCCATAAGTGCAAAAAACTCATCACCACCGATTCTTCCCGCAATATCACCGTCATCAAAGCAACTCTTAATCTCTTTTGCAAATTTTACAAGAAATGCATCTCCGGTCTGGTGTCCGTATGTATCGTTCAATTTTTTGAAATTATCCGCATCAATCATAAACAGTGCATGCATCTTATCCGACTGTTCCGTTAATGTCTTTTGAATCATCTCCATCGTAGTCTCACGGTTTAACAGCATGGTCATTGCATCCATTTTGGCAGAGCGGATTAACTGTTCTTCTTCCAGTTTCTGTCCATCGATATTCTGTGCGGAAAGCATAACACATAAATGTCCGCTGTCTGCATCCGAAATAAAACGTACAACATTGTATACCCAATGCTTAGTACCGTCAGATAATGTCCTTGAGTACTTAAACGAAACTCTTCTTCTGCCGCTCTCATAAATATCATGCAGATAAGACGGATTGAATCTGCGGTAAAATTTGACAGCTTCGCATTCTTTGTCGGTAATGGAATCCAACGCCGCTTCCACAAGACTCTCTACCGTATAGCATGACTGGAACGTACCATTCTCAATATTCTGCCTTCTCTGGCTGATAATACGCCAGGCATCCACATCAATATAGGTAACCGCATACGTATCTTCCGGTAATTCAAACAAATACTTCAATTCCTTCTGCTGTTGCTGACGGTTTAGATATTCCCTCGTAATATCCCTTGTAATACCTAATATACCGATATGATTGCCGTTACCATCCCTTAAAATATGCTTAGAAGTGGCGCCATATCTGGCTTTTCCGTTCTCATCCGTAATCGGTTCTATATACTCTGTGAGGTCATTATTACCCGCCAGCATTTTTCTGTCATCGGACACATATCGTTTGGCAAGATTCTGATCTTCGAAAATCTCAAAATCCGTTCTTCCCACAATTTCTTCTATACTATCTTTTCCAACCATCTTTGCAAATGGCATAGATGCTGCAATATACACAAGATTGATGTCCTTTACAAACATCATATCCTTCGTAGTATGAAGCAACGTCTGAAAAGCAATCGGCATAATGCCATGCTTATCCTGATTATCATTCCTCAAATTCAAAATATCCATCTACGATTTCCCCCTTTTCCCCTAATTCAATACGTTCAATCGTAAGTCTCTCTGTTTCCTTGATTGCATCGGCATGTCCGGTCAATGCCGCAAACGGCGCAAATTGTGCCGCCCTGTCAATCAAATCCATATGCGGACGGGACTTGGATACATGATGGGGCAAATGGATAATATCATCATATTCACCTTTCTCATTGGCATTCACGCCCTATGCCCTCCTATCTGGTTATTCCTTTCCATGGCCGTTGCCCCCTCCTGCAGGTTCATCCCCTTTAATATGGCATTCTTGCCGTAGCGTTTCTTAACGGCAAGCATTGCCTCCTGCAAGCGTCTTTCTTTGGCCAATGTTTCTTTTTCTTCTTCCCTTTCTTTCTGCAAAGCATCATAATCCGTAAACAAAGTCAACTGCTCGTAATCCTGTGCACCGGCAACTTCTGTTTCCTGTGTCAGGCGGTTGGCTACAATCGTAACCCGCCGCACAAGCAAATCCGGATTTACAATCCTGTCATACATATCCAACACAGCGTCCGTAATTAACTTCGTCGACGAAGTCATCCGCGGAAGGTTGACCGTACCGTGCGCATGCTTCGGTACTCTTCGTCCGTAGTGGTCTATTGTCACTTCTCCGCTGTACTTACTGCGTATCTCGGGATTACTCAGATTCTCGATATCATAGCCGATTGTCAGGACAACCTGATCCGTCATCAGCCCCTTGTCTACCAAGTCCAATACCAGCAAATCCGTCATCTCCCGTACAATCAGCTTTGCTTTATCAAAATCATAGGGACTCTGCAAAACCTGTCCGGAACTGACACTGTTTACCTCGGGCTTATACTGCTTCACAAGTTCTATCGTCGTGGGTTCCCATCCCCACGCGTGATCAATCAAAAGTTCTGCATTAATCCCAAATAATTTATACAAAAGGTCTTCGTTATGGTATTCTCCCGGACCTCCCAAAGAACAACGGGCGATATCCCCCATGGTAAACAATCCGTTCTCTTCGAGTTTCTTCCGGTAACCGTTACCGACTCTCCAAAAATCCGTAAGCGGCCTGTGATTCCACAAAAGCCTGCGGTAACTCATCTCATCCAGTTCGGCCATACATACTCCGTTAGCATCGGGCACTGCATGCTTAGCAAGAATATCCAATGCCACCTTACATAAATACATATTGGTACCGATGCCCGCCGTTGCGGTAATACCGATCTCATCACGCACCTCACATATAATCTTCGACGTCAACTCTTTTGCCGTCATCTGATACGTATCCAGATACTGTGTAACATCCATAAAAACCTCGTCTATGGAATATACATGGATGTCTTCCGGTGCAATATAACGCAAATATATATCATAAATTCTTGTACTGTAATCCAAATAAAGTGCCATGCGTGGTTTGGCTGTAATATAGTCCAAATGCAACTGCTTTGCCTTCTGTACCACCTCAAACAGCCTTGCCCTTCCGGGAATTCCGTATTTTTTCAAAGCCGGTGAAACAGCAAGGCAAATCGTCTTCTCGGTTCTCTCCTCATCAGCAACAACCAAACGCGTACTGATCGGATCCAGTCCTCTTTCCACACACTCAACGGACGCATAGAATGATTTCAAATCAATGGCAATATAAATATGATTTTCCATCTTTTCAACCTCCGTTTTTAATTTGCAAACAGTTATTCCATATTAACAGAATACACCTATAATATTTTACTATTTTCAGGCAATTTTTACAATGAAAACCGTATATTTTTTCATTAAATTATTTTTATTGCCCCATACCCAAAATAACGTTACAATATTCTTGGATTGAACCATCCGTTTACCTATATTTTTCGAAAGGAATACGGGCCTTATATGTAAGGAGGATACCGTTTATAAACCACATTTATGCATCAGTTGGAATCATTTTTTACAGAAATAATAGAAGGCGGCGCACACAAACTGATTATCAGCAAACCGCGAAATACTACTGAACTATATAAGAAAATTGTTATCGAGAAAAAGAAGGATTATTATCAGATTGCCAAGTATACGGATACGCAGGTCTTTCACGAAAACGTACCGCAGGCCGGACTTTTGGCGGCCTGTGTCGGACTGACATATGGGCACTTCGGACAGGTTAATGCCTGGTCTGACATAAGGGAGTCCTATATCCTGATATCCAAAAAAGGAAGCGCCACTCTTAAGCACAGCCGGATCAAAGAAGCTAAGACTACTGCTGTCGCATCCGACACTCACAACCACAGGAAAAACTATATTCTGGAAGAAGGAACTTCGATACCGCCCCTTGTGGACATGGGCGTCTTTACAAAAGACGGCAAGGTTGTACGCTCCATGTACGATAAATTCAAACAGATTAACCGTTTTATCGAAATGATTGACGATGCCGTCAAAGCCTCTTCTCTTGAAGAAATCCACGTGATTGATTTCGGTTGCGGCAAATCCTATCTGACTTTTATTCTGTACTATTATCTGACTGAAATAAAAAAAATAAAAGCCCGCATTATCGGTCTGGATTTAAAGGCTGATGTAATTAAGCATTGCAATGAAGTTGCCAAGAAATACGGATACGACGGGCTTACTTTTGAAATCGGTGATATCAACGGTTATAAGACGCCATTTGACGTGGATATGGTAATTACACTCCATGCATGCGATACAGCTACCGATTATGCACTCTATAATGCTATCACATGGAATGCAAAGATGATTTTTTCCGTTCCGTGCTGTCAGCATGAATTGAATTCGCAGATTCAGACCGATGCCTTTTCCATCCTGACTGACTACGGCATTATCAAAGAGCGTTTCAGCGCACTGGCTACCGATGCCATCCGCGGCAAGCTTTTGGAATACTGCGGTTACAAGACGCAGTTACTGGAATTTATTGATTTTGCGCATACTCCTAAGAATATATTGATTCGTGCCGTAAAACGTCCGATTACACCTAAGAATGCACGCCAAAAGGCACTTGCTGAAGTAGATGCTTTATGTAAGGAATTTCAGTTTAAACCGGCATTGTACCGCTTATTACTTGATAAAGAAAACAAATAATTCTTTTACCAGTAAAAATACTCCAAATGTAAATTTACACTTGGAGTATTTTCTATTTCACTACATATCGTCTTTGGGAATATCGTACTGTTTCAGTTTATATCCCGCAATTGCTTTACTGAAGTTAAAAGTACGTGCATTCATTTCTTCTTCCGCCTCTTCTATCCGGATACAATAATCCTTAACGCGCGCCGAAATATCTGTTAAGCAATATTTCTCAAGATATTCATTATAATACCCCTTCGGATTTTCAATGCTTTCCTCATAGTAATCCAATACAGGAACTGCCGCATCCAATGACAGATTAAACAGCAAATGATACTCATCAATTCCTTCTTCCTTATTTGCCTGCTCTATATTATATTTTGCAATCCAAAAATCAGGATGTGCCACCGCAAATCCAATATATAAAACCGTAATGCTTACCAGCATATATCTGAAAATCGGAAATTCCTTTTTAAAGATGAACACCGTTGTTCCAAGCATTACAATTGCCATAACCGCAATTGCCCACAGCACAAATACGCGAAGGAATGTCAAATGGTACACGCTGATATATAAAAGTATGCGGTATGCTGCGGATACGAGCATTACATAGGTGCAAGCCGAAATCACCGCCATAATCCACTTAAGCACCGTATTGTCTTCAAAACAAGCCATGCAAACAAGTACCATACACACATTAAACAAACACACAAATGTCAGTTGGAAAAAGCCCTGTCTTGCATATTCGGCATAGGTATATCCATCCGGCAAAGTAAGTGCTCCCATGAACAAACCGAATATCTGGATTCCCACGAACACAAGATATACAAATGCAATCATGGCACTGCAGGAAATCGCTATATACGGATTGGCTTTTATTCCTTTCCTTGCTGTTTCCTTTACAATCGTATCTTTTGTATTGATATAGGTTATCAAACCATATCCAAACACAAAAGCTACTAAGATAGTTCCTAAAAATCCGAACAAATCACGGTTAAACAACTCCGGAGTTTCCCAATAAAGAATCGAATCAATCAGATTCCCAGACATTTCCCTAAAGTACAAATCCGCACTCGCAAGTAAAAGAACCAGTACAAAAACAACCGGAACCGCAACTACAATACCAATTATTATTGCAAGTAATTTTTCCTTGGTCTTCTCATCCATCGGCGCTTTATCTTTTTTTGCTTTCATTAATTTTAAGAATGCCGAACCTTCAGCAAACGGAACTAACATCATGGAAACTCCGCCCCAGAAAGCATACCATCCGCCTTTTACATACGCCATAAAGCTCCAACCGGTTACATCAAAATACAGTTCCAACAAATAAATACCTGCCAGCAAAAAAATCCCCAACTTATTCAGGAATATTATTGGTTCCGAATCCGTCGTACAGCTAAGTATTCCAAGAATTACCGTCGTTATCATTAAGAATATGTCGCATTTTCGCGCGGTACCATAGAACTTTTTCGCATAGTAACAGAAAAAGTAAAGGGTAGCGCCTACGCAAAAAGGGACACCGATTCCCTCCGGATTTTTATACATACAGATGGCATACACAATTGCATACAAAATTGTCCCCGGAGCAATAGTCTTAAACCACTGTGCTGACTTTTCCATTTTTTCCGCTTCTGCTTTTTTCTGTTCTTCGCTCTGTTGAACTTTCGGATTATTCAACATCGGCCGTTCGACGTATACCTGTTTTGTTGTACATGTTTCCTGATTTTTGGGTACATTTAAGAAAGCCTGCTGCTCCTGCAGACTGCCACTATAATTTTCCATATCAAATTCTCCTTTTATTTTGTATCGGAGTCCCATCCGGTTACTGAGTCAAATTACTGTTGTTTCACTTCTATCCGCTTACTCTTCCAGTTCCATACCATCTTCGCCTTCTACATATTCCAGGATATCGCCCGGCTGACAGTTTAGGGCTTTACAGATGGCATCCAGAGTGGATAGCCGTATTGCTTTTGCTTTATTATTTTTAAGAATGGATAGATTGGCTAACGTAATATCCACTTCCCCGGCAAGTTCTGTCAGGCCTTTTTTACGTTTTGCCATCATCACATCAAGATTAATTATAATCGCCATATGTCCTCATTTCCTGTTGCTCACAAATAGTTACATCCAGAGCCTTAAATTGTAAGGTCATTTTCTTCTTTGTATGTAATTGCCTGTTCAAAAACGAATGCTAAAACCTTACTGAACAAACCGGCGATTACAAATACCAGTATCAATACTGCCATAGCAATGGTCTGATACAGGAAAAATCTTACCACACAAAATGCGGCGATAAAAAAACTGTATGTCCCCATTCGCTTTAAACTGTATACATTTGCCATTACAAACGAATCATGCTTCAAAACCGTACGAAAAATCTTGCGAAGTTCACCGATAATAAGTATTGCCAGTATTCCCAGTACCGTATAGATAATAACGACTTCCCTGTAATTATGTATAAATGGTTTGTAATTAAAGAAGTCCGCTATCCATTTAACCAACCATATCAGGCTGGCGGTAACTGCCATTCCTGCAAAATACATAAAGTCCAATAAAAACTTTGTAATCCGGATTACATTTTCATCTTTCATGGGAATTATCCTCCTTTTCTTTCTATAAGATAACACACTCCAACTTGAATTGCAATATATTTTTATTGATTTACGATAAATATATATTGTTTTTCAAAACAATGAGTGAATCTTCAGCACAAAAAACCTCCACCACTCTTTTAAAGTGATGGAGGCTAATACTATCTATTCAGATTCCAAAGCTAACTCTTCTGCCGTTTTAGGCATAATCGCTTTTTCTTTCCATTTACCGCGCTTATAGAAAAATGCATTGATAAATGCGCCCATTACCCAGGCGGTTAATAACGAAACCGGAATACATTCAAATCGTCCGAAAGGAAGTTCCGGTGTTCTTGTCAGATACGAAATACCATAGGCAATCGGAACTCGGAGAAGTACCGTCGTACAAAGGGAAATCCACATCGGTGTTACCGTATCTCCCGCGCCTCGCATAATACCGGACAAACACTGTGTTACCGCCATGGCAATATAACCAACTGCCAGAATGCTCATAATATGTACGCTCAAATCGACCAATTCCGGAGTTTTTGTGAAAATAGCCATTAAATACTTACCAAACACTAAGATGGCAGACGTAATAACTACCGCACATCCTACAGCAATCGCAGTTCCCTGCTTTGCGCCCTGTGTAACACGGTCGTATTTCTTGGCGCCGACATTCTGTCCTGCATAAGTAGTCATTGCCATACCAAATGAGAAGTTCGGCATCATCGCAAATCCATCCACACGCATAACAATAACATTGGCAGCAATAAACATCTCTCCGAAACTGTTAGTCAGTGACTGAACAATAATCATCGCTGACGAGAAAATTGCCTGTGTCACACCGGATGGAATACCTAATTTTACAATCTGAGCAATATGACCTGTGGACATTTTAAATTCTTTCTTACCAAGATCAAAAAACTCACGCATATGCATCAGTTTCCATAGACACATTACCGATGAAATTCCTTGTGCAATCGCCGTAGCAAGCGACACACCTGCTACACCCATATTAAATTTAGCTACAAATAAAACGTCCAAAACAATATTCAGCACGGTTGCAATCAGCAGATAATACAATGCCGAAAAGGAATCTCCCATTCCTCGTAAGATACCGCTTAAAATATTATAAAATGCCATTCCTGCAATTCCGTACATCAAAATCACAAGATAGGAAGTACAATCCGCCAAAATGGACTCCGGTGTATTTAACAAGCGTAAAAACGGCTTAATCACCGGCGGTGTCACAATCATCATAAATACCGACACCAGAGCCGTTAAAGTAATACTGGTTCCGATGGTCTTGGATAATTCTTCCCTCGACTTCGCGCCGAAGTACTGGGAAACCATAATTCCCACACCGGACGAAATACCGACAAACAATACCAATAATAAATTAAACAACGGTCCCGCACTTCCTACTGCCGCAAGTGCATTGTCCCCTATGTAATGTCCAACAACAATACTGTCAACCGTACTGTAGAGCTGTTGTGCAATGTTTCCGATAAGCATCGGAAGTGAAAAAAGCACAATACTCTTCCAAGGTGTACCGACCGTCATATCCGTCGGCTCAAACAACTTTTTCAATCTGTTCATATTATTCTTCCTTAATCTTCTCTTTTCCAAAGAATATTATAACAGATGTTTGCCATTTAGCAATTTATCAATTGCAAAAATTATCACAGGGATAATGATAATCTGAATGATAATGCCGGGAATTCCCAACACAACAGCCGAAACTACCGCCATTACCGACAATTCCTTCATTCCAAGGATATATACTGCCACAACTAATCCTGCAAAATACGCAATTCTTCCGCAAATCATCGTAATGATAAGTGTAAGATAAATCCGAAGCGTCTTATTCAGCTTTGCGAATATATGATAAAAAAGGCCTGCCGCTATGCCGTATGCCATCAGTTCCACAATCATAAACGGAAGCCTTGCCGCATTCGGCATACCTGTAAACAGGAAACTTAGTAGCGGACAAATAGCTCCTACTAAAGCCCCATACCAGGCCCCTACAAAATAACCGCACAAAATAACCGGAATGTGCATCGGCAAAAAGACATTTCCCGTATTCGCTACCGGAATCACATGAAACACTTGTGGTAAAAGGATTCCAAGCGCAAGGCATAATGCCGCTACTACAAGACGTTGCGTTTTGTTTTTTATCATATTGTATACTCCTTACTATCTGTTTGGTACATTTTGTTCAAATACTATTTTATTTCGAACTCTGTAGCCAGATAATATTTAGTATAATCCCCCGTTCCCATAAAGTCCAACATGTCTTTTATTATCCGATATTTCCCTTTCG
>JAGATU010000042.1 GCA_017621115.1 Lachnospiraceae bacterium | reverse complement strand
TACAATCCGAAGACCATCCGCTCCACAATGGGTTCGCTTTACAGAGTTCCGTTTTTATATGTGGAAGATTTGGCGCAGACCATCGCAGATTTGAAGGAAAAAGGAATCACCTTTTATGCCGCACATCTTAAAGGTGAGCGTTATTACGATGAATTTGATTATACAAAAGAAGGCGGATGTGCTTTCCTGATTGGTAACGAAGGTAACGGATTGAAGGATGAGACTGCAGATTTGGCTGATACATATCTGAAGATTCCGATGGAGGGCAAGTTGGAATCACTCAATGCAGCGGTTGCATCTTCCATATTGATGTATGAGGCGTATCGGCAGAAACGTACCAAATAAGTAAAGAAAAAGAATAGACAAAGGGGAGGTTTACATAATATGAAATTGGGAATTATCGGATTTGGAAATATGGCGGAAGCGATTCTGGGAGGGGTATTAAAGAACAACTTTATTAACAAAGAAGATGCTGTTGCATCAGGCAAAGACGATGCGATGCTAAAAAAGGCATCGGATAAGTATGGAATCGGAGTAGAGAAGGATAATTGTAAAGTGGTAGAGGCTTCGGATGTCATTCTTTTATCTGTAAAACCGCAGATTCTGGAAGAAGTTATCAATGAAATTAAGGAAGTCTGTACGCAGGATAAGTTAATTATTTCCATTGTTGCAGGTAAGACACAGGCTTGGATTGAAGAAGCATTTGGCTGTGAACATAAGGTGGTACGTTGTATGCCGAATACACCGGCGCTTATTGGCGAAGGCTGTACAGGTATTTGTTTCAGCGGGAGTGTAACGGCAGAGGAGAAGGATTTTGCATTAAAGATGCTCAACTGCGTCGGCAAGGCCATCGAAGTACCTGAAAAACTTATGGATGTAGTCGTAGGTGTAAGCGGTAGTGCACCGGCTTATGTATTTATGTTTATCGAAGCTATGGCTGACGGTGCGGTTGCCATGGGAATGCCGAGAGCACAGGCATATGAGTTTGCGGCACAGGCAGTGATGGGAAGTGCGAAATTAATGCTCGAGACCGGCAAGCATCCGGGAGAACTCAAAGATATGGTCTGCTCACCGGGCGGAACCACAATTGAAGCAGTCCGTGTACTTGAAGAAAAAGGAATGCGTAGCGCAGTTATGGATGCAGTTATCCGTTGTACACAGCGTTCCAAAGAACTGTAATTATATATTGGGATTTTAGGAATTATCTGCACTTTCCGGCGCGTCCGGAAGGTGCATTTTTTCTTGCGTATAAGTGTACAAGTTTGTGAAAACTTGACAAGAGAGGACTACTTTGGTACTATGTCTGATAGTGTCGTTAATAATTTTGTAATATTTTTAATGGTTTTGCAATAGAATAGAACAAGTAGAAACATCGTATATTTGATGTTGATGTGATGATTTTATCACATCGGAAAGGCAAGAATAATGGGAAGAAACAGCAGAAAAAGAAGCCTGCTGCGAGTCCTTACCAGAGTGGTGATGGGTGTTGGTGCCCTGACTTTGATGGGAAGAGTTCCTGCCATGGCAAGTAACGCAGACAATGTTATTGAACTTAATGTTGGTGCGGCGGAAGTATTAGAGGGTTTCGAAGAAATTGCAACGGCACCTTCTTCCGATTTTGAGGAAGAGGACAGCGAAGAAGAGGAACCCGAGTCCAGTCTTGTTATGGCGGATGTTAAGAATTCTCTGAATGTAAGAGCAGAAGCGAGTCAGGAATCTGAGAAAATCGGTTTGTTATACGCGGACTGCGGCGGAGAAATTCTGGAACGGGCAGAAGGCTGGACGAAAATTAAGTCGGGTAATTTGATAGGCTGGGCCAGTAACGATTATTTGTTATTCGGAGATGAAGCACTGGAATTGGCAGAGAGCGTAGGAAGAACGCTTGCAACCGTGGATGCGGATGCACTCCGTGTGCGTAAGGAGCCAAGCGAAGATGCAGGAATCTGGGGTCTGATACAAAAAGACGAAACGGTTGAAGCGGTTATGGAAGAGACAACGGATGACTGGCTGGCTATTGAATACGAGGGTGAACTCGGATATATCAGTGCGGAATACGTTACCACAGAATTTTTAGTGGATAACGGCGAAACATATGAAGAAATAAAAGAACGCAAGAAGAGAGAACAGGAAGAAAAGGCCAAGTTGATTGCTAATTTTGGGCCTTCGGCAATCGGAACAACGGATGAAATGTTACTTGCGGCTTTGGTATACTGCGAAGCGGGTAACCAGTGTTACGAAGGTAAACTTGCGGTAGCATCGGTAGTAATGAACCGTGTAAGGAGTGAAGCGTATCCTGATACAATTGCCGGTGTTATTTACGCATCCGGACAGTTTACTCCTGCCGGCAACGGCAAGGTCGAAAGACGTGTCGAACTGGGTGTGAATGATGAATGTATACAGGCGGCAAGAGAAGCAATAAGCGGTGTGTCCAATGTCGGAACCATGACGCATTTCAGACGTGCCGGCAATCGCGAAGGATATGTAATCCAGGATCATGTATTCTGGTAAAATAATTGAATAAAACAGTTAAAAAGATGTGCAGGAACATAAGGGGACTGTACATCTTTTTCTTTTGACACAACTTCATATTAGGAGTAAAATATAAATAATAATTTCTATGTGTATATACGAATGACGGAGGTGTTTACATGAAGAAAAAAGAGAAGAAAGAAAAGAAAAATCTGAAAAACATGAGTGTCAAAAAGAGACTTGCCAAAAGTTTTAAAACTGTGGTAATTATTTCCAGCATTGCGGGAATTTTGGGCGCTGCATTGTCAATCGGTCTCAGTATGAGATATGATCAGGTGTTGCATCTGAATGGTTTTATTCAGGGCGATTTAGGGGAACTTAGTACGAATTTAAATAAAGGGGCAGCAGAAGTAAGAGACATTATTCTGTTAACGGATGAAGAATCCATAGCGAAGACCAAAGCAGATATTGCTGAGGTAGACAAGAAAGTAGACTATTATCTTTCTGAAGTTGAAGCAAAGTTAGAGAATGATGAAGAAGAAGCATTACTTGCAGATATCCAATCGGAATATCCTTTGTACCTGGACGCAAGGGAAGAAGTAATTGCATTAGGGGAACAGAATAAAATGGACGAAGCATTGGCTTTGTTTTTAGAGACAGCCAATCCTCATCTGGAAAAGATTATTGAAGATACCGATGAATTGATTGCCATGAATATTGAGATGGGTGATAAGATGGCTCATCGTATGGATTTATTCAGTGAGATTATGGCAGCTGTTATTGTTATTTATCTTTTTGTTGCGGTAGGAATTGCTGCTAAGATTGCGATGTCTACGGCCCGTGATTTTATAAGACCGATTGAAAAGGTAAAAGCCGGAACCAAGAAATTGGCAGAAGGTGAGTTGGATGTCTATATCCAGATTAATTCTAAGAACGAATTCGGAGAAATGGCAGATGATTTGAATGCTGCAATTGCCAAAATCCGTGAGTATATTGAAGTGCTCGAGTATGGCTTGGAAGAAGTAGGAAACGGTAATTTTGCAGTTCGTCCGACAATAGAATTCCATGGGGATTTTGTTAAGATGAAAGAAGCAATTGAAAAGATTACGATTTCTCTCAGCCAGACTATGAGCCAGATTAATGAAGGTGCCGACCAGGTGGCAATGGGTGCTGAACAGCTTGCACAGAGTGCACAGCAGCTTGCAGAAGGTGCAACTACCCAGGCGGCATCCGTTCAGGAATTAACAGCTACAATCGAAGATGTAACATTAGCTTCCAAGGACAGCGCAAGAGTTGCAGCAGAT
>JAGATU010000041.1 GCA_017621115.1 Lachnospiraceae bacterium | reverse complement strand
TGCGGAATATACTCTCTCTCAATCACCGCCTGCGGATCAATGGAAAATAATTTATAACATACCTCGAAAATCTTCTTGGCATCACATAAAATGCATGTTGCATCGCCGAATTTAACTTCTTTGGCGGCTCCCAAATCATAGAATGCCTGCTTCATTTTATCGAATTCATCCGAGAAGCAATCGGTCTTAACTGCTCGGTTATAGTGACGATACATCTGCACATCTTTCATACTGCCATCAGGCATTACAATATGCATCAGTGTCGGTTCATCCGTGAAACGGTCCTCAATTTCCATCACTTCATCCACGCTGTGAATGTAAGTATTTCGGGTATGCGTAACGCCAAGAAGTAAAATCTTCGCATCAATTTCACGAAGTCTGTCCCAGCAACCACCCGGAGGACATGGGGATGTCGCATTCTCTTCGCCCTTAATATATTCTTCGGCACCATTACCGTATGCCGCAATACTATGTGTCGGATGAAGGGAACGTACTACGCCTTCTCTTTTGCGGAAAATATTAGGAATAATACCAACACAGGCCGGTTCGGTCTTAGGGTCAAACACAGAATATTCCTTACTCATCTGCGCCCATGTATGAGTGGGAGTCATGAAAAGACCATCTTTAAAGAACTCCATAAACGCATCGACAACCGTATCCGCTCCGCCATCCACTTCTCCGATGGATTTCATGGAAGAATGCACCATGATGGCTTCCTTGCCGGTAAGCCCCATATTTTCTAAACAATTAAGCAAGTCTTCTTTCGTATACATAAACTTATGTCCTTAGTCTAATCTGCTGTATAACACACCTTTTTCCAATGTAATACCATGCTGTTTTGCCAACTCAGAAATCGTAACAAAACGATATCCCTTCTCAATCAATGTTGGAATCATATACTCAACAGCCCCTGCCGTGGTCTGATAATGCTCATGAAGTAATACAATCGCATTCTCAAGTTCATCTTTAGCTTCGGCATCCATGATATTCTTAATAATCTCCTCAGTCGGAATTCCGGTATAGTCTTTGCTGTCCACATAACAATGAGCCAAAGGAAATCCGGCTGTCTCGTGAATCAAATCACTAGCCTCCATATATGGGATTCTGCCAAGTACAGGTGTCTTTCCCGTAAATTCTTCCAACAACTTCGTAGTCTTGGCAAATTCTTCTGCAATCTCTTCCTTGGTAAGTTTTGACAAGAATGCATGCGTATATGTATGGTTACCGGCTTCACATCCAATGCTCTGTGCAAAGTCTATTTCCCGCTTAGTATCCTCATTCATCTGCTCGCCTACATAGAAAAAAGTAGCGGTCTGTCCGTATTTCTCCAGAGTCTTAAGAATTCTCATTGCTGAACTGTCTTCCGCATACGCTACCGGACCGTCATCAAATGTAAATGCTACCAGTTTTTCTTTTGCCATTATCTTTTCCTCTTTCCCCTTATGTATAAATTATTCCGTCTTTTCTGCTTTCTGACGCTGTTTTTCCGCGTACATATTCGTATCCGCATCAGTAATTAATTTTTCAATCTCCTTACCGGAACCGAGTGAAAAACCAAATGCTGCCGAAATAAACACCTTAGATGCCTTATTCTTACGGTTAATACTGTCGTTGGTCCGACGGATCATCTCACGCAAATCAGACTCTTCGGCCTTTTCCATAATAACAACAAATTCATCCCCACCAACGCGGTATGCTCTGGCATTCTCAGCAAGATTCTCCAAAATAGAACCTGCGATGGCAGAAATGGCAAAATCACCGTATTCATGTCCCATATTGTCATTGATATTCTTAAGTCCGTTTAAATCCCAGAAAATAACACCGATACGATTCATTTTCGGATATGTATTGGCAATCATCTCATTATACTTGTTGCGGTTATATAACCGGGTCATGGAATCCATCTCACTTAATTTCTTAAGTTCAGCTTCACGGACCGCATTATTTGAAATAACTTCGGTCACATGCTTCATAACCGGTACAAATGCATATAATACCAACGCTCTCGGGAACACATAATAAAGCGGCAGAGATGCCCATGGATTGGGATTCGGTACCCTAAACAACAACAGCCCGGTCTCCGGATCAATATATTTATCCTTTACCGTATTGGTAAGGGCCAGCATATTGGCGTCACATAAACCATAATAATATCCGCCCATAACACCAATAAAAATTGCAACAACAGATAACGCATATGTATAATAAATAACCTTATTATTCTTATACTGAACCGCACAGAGTACAGGCATTGCCATAATTAATATTGTATGATAGGTGACCATTACACCGACAACTGTTATAAATACAACCATAAAAAAGAACAATATGTACTTGGTAGCCGGTCTGTCATTATAGAACTTAACAACCAAAAAAGACGCAAACCAACAAATAACTGCACTTGCCATTGTTGTCCACATTAAACAATCTTCAATAATAAATATATCTAAGACATTTAAAACAAATGCTATTCCTGTGATGAACATCATTGTCCGCATACAGTTTAATGTATACAAATTTGCTTCGCGTTCTATTTTATCAATCTTTACTTCTCTTATTATATTTCCCATAATTCTTCTCTTCGTCTTTCAAACCTTTTCAGCACAAATCACACTTATTTATTGTATTGCTTTTGGAAAGAAAAAACAACTTCTAATTGCTGTTTAAATGCACGGTACTCACTGATGAACGAATCCTGTTTTTCATCAATATACGCATACCGTTCTTCTTTTCCCGCCATCTCGAGTGCTCTTGCTTCTTCTGCAAGAGTCGCATGTCCGATATTCAGCAACTGCGTCTTCAGGCTGTGAATCAGAATAATATAATTCTTATACTCCTTCTCCTGCCACAGTTTCTGCAGATCTGCAAGCTGCGCGTCCGCATCCTCATAAAGCATTCTAAGAATCTCAAGATACATATCCTTATCGCCAAAGCAATGCTCAAGTCCTTTTGCAACATCCACCGCAGGCAGCATATCCTCAAGAGAAAGTTCTGTAACTTCCTCTATGTCTTCTTCCTGCGCTCCGTCTTTTGTACAAATCTTCTCTTCCGGGATAAATCCCCTTAGGATTTTATCCAGTTCACGGAATTGGATAGGTTTACTCAAATATTCATCAAATCCAGCCCCCAGCAATTCGTCGCGCACGCCCAGAATGGCATTTGCCGTAAGCGCAATAATCTTACCGGATACTCCCAACTCCCTTATGCGCTTCATAGTTTCAATTCCATCCATTACCGGCATCATCTGGTCCATGAAAATCAAATCATAAGAATTCTGCTCACATAATTGTATCGCTTCTGCTCCGCTTGCTGCAGTATCTACCGTAAGGCCGTAATACTCCAATGTATTTTTAATAACCTTCAAATTAATATGATTATCATCGGTAACAAGCACTCGTGTATCCCTAATGGTAATCTCATCCACATTCAGGGAATGATTATCCGGTATCGCTGAAGGAGTAAGACTTATTGGTGATTCATCCACAATTTTTTGCGGTAAAGTCACCGTAAATGTACTTCCCTCTCCGTAAACACTGGTAACATCAATGGTTCCACCCATCAACTTCACATAACCGTTAACAATGGCAAGTCCAAGTCCGGTTCCTTCAATATCCGAGTTACGCTTCGAATCAAAACGTGTAAAACTGTCAAATAAATGCTCCATGGAACTTTGCTTAAGTCCAATACCGGTATCGGAAACCGCAAACTCCAAAGTGACATTATCCGCATCTTTTCCGATCACGCGCGCATTACAGGTAACGCTTCCCTTTTCTGTATACTTGACCGCATTACTTAAAATATTAATCATAATGCCGCGTACTCGTGTCTTATCCCCATACAATTCATTTGGAATAGCAGGGTCTACGTTCATCTCAAATCCAAGTCCCTTTTTCTTTGCCTGGATATCTATCATGTGATAAACCTCCTGCAAAAGAGACGCGCTACGGTAATTCCCGCAGGAAAGTTGTGCTTTTCCGGAATCCAGTTTGGAAATATCCAAAATATCATTAATTACCGCCAACAGATTCATACAGGAATTCTTAATATCCCCGACATATTCACGAACAGATGCCTGATCATCCTTTTTCAATGCCAGTTCGGAAAAACCCAGTATAGCATTCATCGGTGTACGGATCTCATGGGACATATTCGCAAGGAACGCTGATTTGGACCGGTTGGCCGCCTCCGCTTCCTGTTTTGCCTCCTCAAGACGCTGCAAATTCTTCATACGCTCGGACAAATCCGTCACAATAATAATATAACCGATAACGTCATTATAACGGTCCTCAATCTTATTAATTGCAAGATTACAAAATACGCCGTTTTGCCTGCAAACACAATCAACCGTATGATTCTTTCCTATAAATTCAAAAACCGAACCGTCTTCTACATCGAAATGCATTCCCGGGCGCATATTTTGAATTGACATCTGATTACGGTCAATATTTAAAAACTTAGCCGCTTCATCATTTGCAATCTGCAATTTCCCCTTGGCATCGTATACCAAAACAGGCATGGACAGGGAATAATATATGAACTCAGACATATTGGCGATATTAATCTTAGAACGGTTATTGGCAGTAATCGCCATATAAACCACCACAACACCTAAAAACTGTGTCATCGTACTTCCCGGAATCGCCGGAATTCCCATAAGCGGAAATACTGTGTCCAGAACCGTACCCAGAAGCATAATTAAGTCTACTATAATAAAAATCTTGCCAAAGAAACGGATTCTCTTTGTCTTAGAAAAACACATATACAAAGCTATTCCAAACATAAGAAATGCAAGAATCAGACTATACGCCGTATATATTGTATTGGCAATACCCGGCTTAAAGGAATACGTCATACCGCTTCTGTCAAGTTGGTAAAATGTCTGACCTTTTTCTACCGTCATAAAATACACAATAATACCAAGACCCGCAAAACCATCGAACAAATTCGTCCATTTCTTCCGAATGCCTGACAAATACGAAATCAGCATCTGTCCGGTAATCAAATATAAAATCGTTCCTATCATACCGATTACACGACAACGATAAGCCCATTCCGGGTCTGTCTGCAGAATTAATGCACCAAATCCGACACTCCAAATCGCACTACTGATACAAAATACCACAAGCAGTTTATTCTCCGTCTCCTTGCGATGCTCGGACGTCAAAATAATACACGCATAAAAAACAGCCGAAACGCTGAAAATGAACAAAATAATAGGACATACGTATTTAATAATTTCCATAGACGATTCCTCTCTCGTATGAATGTGTAAAACGTATATCCTAATTATAAAACAGGTTCACTTGTTTGTAAAATTATAGTTCCTCTACCTTTTACCTCTAATAAAGTGGGATTTAAGAACACCGTACGCTAATGAATCAATAAAATCCCATGGTGAATATTCTTAACCAATATTGTATCATTGCCTTCCGCTTTCTCTCCATCCAGCGTCCATGGCATATCTGCATTTGCACTTATCTTAATCCATCCGGCACTGCGAAACGTCAACATCCCACAGTCATAAGTCTGATTCTTTAAAGCCAGTACACATTCATGCAATTCCTGAATACTTCTTGGTGCACGGATTAATAGAATCTCAAATTTTCCGTCTCCCAAATCCACCAGTTTTGAGTTCAAGGTCAACACGCCTCCGACACTGGTGGAATTGCAAATGGCACCAAATAAATAATCATCTTCCAGTACTTCCTGCTCCGTCTCCAGCCTAAGATGTACCTTTTTAATTTTAGAAATTTCCTGAATGCCCTCCAATAGGTACGCCATATGCCCCAATGCATTTTTAATACTTTGGGGAGTGGTATAGCTGGTTTTGGTAAAAGCTCCAAAGGATGCCACATAAGAAAAATAACGGTTCTCAAACTGACCGATATCATATGGCTTAGGAACTCCGCTTACAATCTGTCTTGCAGCTTCCACAACATCTCCGGATAGCCCTAACGAATTGGCAAAATCGTTGGTAGAACCGGCCGGAATATATCCGATAGGGATCTGCAGTCCTGCCTGTATTATACCACAAATTGTTTCATTCAGGGTTCCGTCCCCGCCACAACAAACTATCAGGTCCATTGTACTTCCCATTTCTTCTACTGCTTTGGAAGCATCACTCTGACAGGAAGTCACATACACATGTACATCGTAATTTGCACGATTAAATACAGAAACAATCTCCGGTAATCGTTTTGATGCTTTCTTCATGCCGGCTACCGGATTGATAATCAATAATAACTGTTTCAACTTGTACCTCCTACCTTTTGTTTCCAATAATCATTTCCAAACGCTATCCATTCCGCCAATATACATATCGGAATTGCCGCAAAAATATCTACTACCGAATGTTGCTTAACAAAAGCCACTGATATACATACCATAAAACAGAATACCGTAATGAACCCCTTACATTTTTTAGATACAGCCGGTTCTTTTAACCATGTAGAAGCGATACCAACCGAATATGCCACATGCAAAGATGGACAGACATTTGTACTGGTATCCGTAGCATATATTATCTTCATAATACCCGTAAGTATATTATCCCGCACAAAAATATCCGGACGCATATCCTGCCTGTTTGGAAACACAATATAAATTGCCATTGCCGCTACTTGTGTCACAATTATAAATTTCATTAATCTTTTGAAATTTTCGGGATTATACAATGCAAAATAAAGTAACGAAATAATAATTAAAAAATACCACCCCACGTAAGGAATTGCAAATAATTCACAAAACGGAATCATATCATCCAATTTACAGTGAACAGGAACACATCGTTCCGGCGGAATCAGATTCTCTGTTAGGAAATACAGAATAAAATATCCAATCCATCCCAATAAATATAGCAGATGACAAAATTCCGGTTCCCTGATATCGGATAACCGCAATCTCCGGTAGTCAACCACCGGTTTACGCCAAACTTTATGTACAATCTCCGGCACTTTGTCAATATCCTTATTGCTAAGATAATACTTCTTTGGAATATTTCTGTAAGGCACTACCGTATGCTCCGGCAATTCCCTTGCCATCTTTGTTATACTCTTTGACATACAGTCAATAATTCTTTTTTTCTCTACCTCAATCGGTTTCTGACTGTCAAAAACAATTCCGGAACCTATGTACATTTTCTTCATGCTCGGAGCAATGTATAACGGTACAAAAGTAAGTTCTACTCCCGTCTTTTTATAATATAACATTGCCACATCCACAAAATTTTCCTGGAACTGATATAAAATATTATTGTTCTTCTCATCCTTCTCCGGGAAAATAAGTATATTGGCCCCCTCTTCCAACATCCGGATTGTCTCTTTAAATGTTCCCATAATACGCATGTCACGGTATACCGGAATCGTACGTGCATTATTAAAAATATGATCTGCAAGCGGCGCAATCAGATGCGATAATATTTTATAAAAAGGATGCGTCCATTTCGGCTTTTGCGACCAAAAATCATTAAATGCGTATTCCGGTACATCCTTGCGGTTCATCATCTGACCCGCACACCATGTATAACAATTCTGTGGCAAAAAGAGTTCTCCCGCAATAGGACCATTCATCTGGGTATGATTACCTACAATAATCGCATGATTCTTAGGAAGATTTTCCAGTCCGATTATTTCCATTTTACCATAAAACAATCTTACGAATCCTTTTATAATCTTAAATAACAATGTAGTTTCCTTATTCACTGCTATCCTACCTCTTTCAGCAATTTAATAACCTGATTTTTCATTATATTTTTTCTGTATTTTGCTGTCCATAAAGTTTATTTTTTTTTAATTTTCTTTACAAAAAAAACAGAGAGTTAAACTCTCTGTTTTAAATTCTCTCTGTTTAATCTTTCATATCTTTTCGTGATATCAAAACCACATTCTCGCAATGGCTCGATACGTCCATTTTGATATCTGCCTTAATTTATTGTACCGAAGTACAAGGGAATAAATCAAGAGATTTTACTGTTAAAGGGAAAATATCGAAGAAAGTGGTTCTTTCTATAGTTATGTATGTTCCGTATTTCCTTGATTTCACCCATACACTCGAGATGGATGAGCCATGCACTCGACGTTTATTTTACAAATCTTTAATCTTTTCTTTGTTAAAAAGTAAAAATGCAAAATACTCTGCCACTTTCATCGCCTCTTCTTCTGATGCGAATTTCTTATTATTGTATTCCCATTTCCACTTACCATCACCATAAGCAATTCCCCAATCGCCAATTTTACTTCTAACTATAGTAAAATTTGATTCCCCAATATAAGCCGTCATATTTCCATTAACACTTCTTCTCCATTTATGAATCGACTCATTTCGGCTTTGGCATATTAACATCCCAGCAATTCCTTTTGTAGAATATATGCTACTCAACACAGATTTTCTTTTCTCATATCCCTCTTCTGAAATCTTATCATAGAAGCTGTAATTTTTAGAAACTTTATATTCAAACAATGTTTTATTTGCTATAGCAAAATCTTCTGCCTGTTGATAATCAACCTTACATGTATGAAAAACTTC
>JAGATU010000040.1 GCA_017621115.1 Lachnospiraceae bacterium | reverse complement strand
AGCTGGGACTCTGTCCAGAAAGATTCACAAGGAGTACAGTAAAGTCCTTCGTATGCATCCTTATAGATATCACCCTGGTCATATAATCTCTTGAAAATCTTCTGAACCTGTTTCTCATGGTAATCGTCCGTTGTACGGATAAACTTGTCATAAGAAGTATTCATCAAATCCCAGATATCCTTAATCTGGCCTGCCACACCATCAACAAATTCCTTTGGTGTTACGCCTGCTTCTGCCGCCTTAATCTCAATCTTCTGACCATGCTCATCCGTTCCTGTCTGGAAGAACACGTCATAACCGTCTTTTCTCTTATATCTTGCGATACTGTCTGCCAATACGATCTCATATGTATTACCGATATGAGGTTTTCCCGATGTATAGGCAATCGCCGTAGTCATATAATATTTTCCCTTATTCATAATTGCTCTCCTTTATCTGAAATTCTTTTTACCAAATTACGCCGGTAGACAATTTGTCCACAAAAGCCTTTGTATTGGCAAGAACATCCCCGCCAAACACTGCAGAACCTGCAACAATAACATTGGCTCCCGCTTCTACTATTGTATCCACATTATGGATATTAATACCGCCGTCTACTTCCACATCCACGGCAAAACCGCCATCTGTAATCATACGGCGCAGTTCCTGCACGCGTCCGACAGACGCATCCATAAACTTCTGTCCTCCAAATCCCGGCTCCACACTCATAATCAATACCATATCTACAAGCCCCAGCCAGGGCATGACTTCAGCAACCGGGGTCGCCGGCTTAATGGAAAGGCCTACCTTACAGCCACATTCCTTAATCTTTAACAATGTAGCTTCCACATCCTCGCAGGCTTCCAAATGGACTGTAATAATGTCCGCACCCGCTTTGGCAAATTCCTCTATGTATCGGATTGGCTCGGTAATCATCAAGTGCACATCGAACACAATATCCTTTATCTTACGAAGTGACTGCACAACACACATACCGTATGAAATCGACGGCACGAACACGCCATCCATAACATCAATATGGAGGTACTTTGCTCCGCCTTCTTTGACGCTGTTAATCTGCTCACCCATAATGGTGCAATCAGCCGCTAAAATCGAAGGGGCTAAAATATTCATAATGTCTCTCCTCTTTTTCCGTAACCCTTGCGGAACTCTGTGCGCATTTACTATAAGGCACAATTTCCCATGTTTATCTATAATAACATATTTCAGGAAAATAAAAAAGGACATTCTGTCAAAGAATGATGTGCTCTGTCTGCACATACCTTTTAAAAAAAGACCTGGTGACAACACGTGAAACAAATTCTTCGGCGAAAGCCTCTGATTATACTTATTTCTGCCGGTATTTCCCTACTTATTTTAGCCGGATTCTTATACGTACGGAAAAACGCTTTTTATAATTTTTGCAACGAAATATTTACTTCAGAAATGGAACAGGACACCCTCGGGCTCCACTATACCATTGCCCATCCAAAGGATTTCGGCATTAAACAAAAGGAAGCCACCCTTCCTCTTTATGAAAAGAAACAGGCACTTAAAGACTATCAAAATATTAAGGACTATTCCGACACCCTGCAAACCTTTGACCCTCAAAAACTATCCGTTGAGGAGCGATATACCCAAAATCTGTTAATCGATTCCCTGTCTACGGATTTGGAAGGAAAGCAATATTTTTATTTACAGGAAATGTTTTCGCCCTCCGGCGGTATCCAGATACAGTACCCGATTCTGATGGCGGAATACACATTCCGTTGCAAAGAAGATATCGAAAACTATCTTGCCCTTCTTAAAATGACACCGGAATATTTTGCAAGTTATTGTGATTTCACAAAAGAAAAGGTACAAAAAGGATTCGGAATGGCGGATTTTGCTCTTGAGAAAGTCATTTCCCAATGCAAAACCGTTATCACTTCGGAAGAAATTGACAATGGCAACCACTTTCTGGTTACCACTTTTGACGAACGGTTGCAAAAGGCTATAGAAGAAGGAATTATAAACGAAAAAGAAGCCGGTGACTACCGCCTTCTTAATAATGAATATCTGAAAAATTATGTCCTGAAAGCCTATTGCGACCTTGGCAGGACTCTTGAAACATTTATGGGAAGCGGCCAAAATGATGCCGGACTCTGTGCCTTTGAACCGGGAAAAGGATATTATGCCTGGCTGTTTAAACGAACCACAGGTTCCGACAAACCCATTGATGAAGTATACAAAACCCTTGCGCAGAATTACTACAATACCATGTATCAGTTAAGGAGTGATCTGATTGCTTTCCAAAATACCTGCAGTTTAACAGAGGCCGAATTATCGTATTTTACCCTGAGTGATTCGGACGATATCCTCGCGCACCTGACCAAACAAATGGAAGACGATTTTCCTTCCGTTTCCGCAACTTTTAATACACCGTCCTTCTCAGCAACCGTTAAAGACGTCAGTCCGTCCCTGGAAAAATTTACGGCCCCGGCGTATTATCTGGTTCCGCCGATTGACGACAACTCGCAAAACTCCATCTACATCAATAGGTCCATGGCTCCGAGCGGTTTGGAACTATATACAACCCTTGCCCACGAAGGTTACCCCGGCCACATGTACCAGACTACCTATTACCAGATTTACCGCGATGCCAATAACCTTCCTTACCTGCGTAGTACTCTTAACTACGGCGGTTATGTGGAGGGCTGGGCATTGTACGTCGAACTCCTCTCATATGAATACGCCGCCAACCTTCTGATCGGAGACACCGGCAAAGAAGACTACCGCCTTTTATTTGACATTTATAAACAGGAGCGTTGCGCCTCCCTTGCCTTATTAAGCCTTTTGGACATCGGTATCCACTACTACGGTATGGACCTTGCCCGCGTAACCGAACTCCTAAACGCCCACGGCATCACCGACCCAGACGCCATCCGCGACATCTACGAGTACATCATCGAAGAACCCTGCAACTACCCCAAATACTACTGGGGCAATATGGAAATATTGTCACTTAAGGAACTTGCAAAAAAAGAACTGGGAAGTAAATACAGTGACTACGCCTTCCACCAATTCTTCCTGGAAAGCGGTCCCTCTGACTTTACATCCTTACAAGAACGTTTAAAGGAGGAATAGCCCACCGGCTATTCCTCCTCAATCATACTATCCAGATAACCTCTGTCCCAGAGTAGGATTTTAAGTTTTTTGGCGGCCTCAACGGCCGGTTTGGTGAAGTACTGGTTGGTTAGGACGGCGCCTACCATACGGTCGTAAAATTCACGTCCCGCGCAGGCCTCCTGGACGGCTTTCACACCGACCGGTGTCGTGTAGGCCTTGCATTGGATGGCATATGTAACACCGTCTTTTTCAGCAAGTATATCTACACCGTAATCCCCGCTGCCTTTGGTCACGGACACTTCTTCGAAACCTCGCTTTTTGAGAAGTTCGGCGCAATAATACTCAAAATCATGCCCTTCTATTTCATCTAGGGAACAGTTATCGTATTTTCTTCGGTACTTACGTGTAATCGCAAATACCGTAACAAAAAATACAAGAATCAATAAAATTATAATAATAATGGTTGCAGATTCAAAAGTCATGTTCTACCTCTGTTTTATGACAGATGACCAATCACTAATACCCAGGATGGACTTAGCAAACTCCGTTGCATTCTGCGATTCCGCCGTATCAATATGTTTAAAGACATTGTAAACCTTTTTGTGGGAACCATTGGAGTAATTCAAACCAAATGCCAGTCCCTGTGCCACTTCTTCGGGTGCATCCGTCTGACGGTTTAATAAGAATCCGTTAATCTGGCTATTGGCTTCGGCAATGTAATATGCATATGCAAATGCTGCCGCCTGAACGCCTTCTCCTCCTGAAGAAGATGTAAATCCCTGCTCGCTTAAAAGTACATGACGGGCTTCTCCGGCGTCAGTCAGGAAATCCTCCCTTTGCAGATAATCCGTGACAACATGTACGTTCTTCATATTAATCATCGCTGTATCCACACTGTCTACCGTAAGTTTCTTGTAATAAGCTCCGGTGTTCCAGAATGCCGCGTTGGTAAGCGGTACCGGATACGGGTGATAAGCAACCTGCCAGTCTATATTTCCTTTTTCTTTGACAATCGCATTAAAGTTATCCAGGACATCACGGGCGTCGTAATTATTGTCGTTGTGATTACGGTTCCACGTCTGGTCAAGCGGCATGTACACTTCTGCCGAAGCATTCACCGCCTTGATGGCATTGTAGAACACACGGAAAGCCTGTGCGTATTCCTTGGTGTAAGTGTATACATCCGTATACTCCATGTAGTTCCACTGCTTACGGGCATTAATCTCATTGGCAATAACCCAGTTGGATACCGTTCCGTGTCCGCTTCCGCTATAACGTTCTACAAGGAATGTTGTAATCGCCGCCATCGCATCAATTCCGGCCTGCTCGGCTCCGTTAAACATCACATACGGTGCCGTCGAACCGCTCCTTGACTGCGGATGGACAAGTTCCGGATATTCGTAATTCATATCGTTTAAAAGAATCGCCGTTACGCGGATTCCTTTTCTGGACAAACTACCGAAAACAATATCGTATTCCGCCACCGACTGTCCGTCAATCGCATAAGTCTTGCCATTGTATGTATAATGAATCGTTGGATAATTACCGCTCGTTGTCTGTCCCGTAATCTTGGAAAACGGAATGTTGTACGCCGCCTGCTTAACACCAAGATCCTCCAGTTCGCCTGTATTCAAACGATTCGGGTCTATCAGAAGCCCCTTTATCGACGATGCCGGTGTATATACATCATATTTCGCAACCGCTTCCGGATTGGTAATATAACGGCTCTTGGAAATAATCTTGTATTTACCGTCTACCTTTGCCGCCACAACAAACTTCTTAAACATACGCGAACCTGCCTGACGGTTATTCAAATTCGCATAGAATTCAAACGTTGCCTTCGTCTTCTCAATACGATAGGTATCCGCCGGTTCTGCGCCTTCCGGAAGGCTTGTCTCATAGGTATTCAGTGCAAATAAATAAATGTCATCACTATCACTTTCCGGAATTCCCGGAATAGTTCCCTTTACCTGTACCAGGGATTTATCTTCTTCATAAATAAGACAACTTTCAATTTCTGCAAAAGTATTCTCATTCTCGGAAGTAAGCGGTATCACATCCAGCCACAGTTCTTCCCACGCTGCCTGAAGACCTCCGGTTGTCTTCATACGGTCTTCTGCACGCAGACGGAACGCCTTCTGCGCCATTTCCAGTTCAATCTGTCTTCGTCCCGCACGCGCCTCTTCCATAACCGCATATGCCTCTGCACGTCGGATTTCTTCCTGCTGCTTGCGTTCCGCTTCCTTTTTAATCTTATACTGGCGGACTCCCATAGTACCAACAACAGCAAGAACTGCCAGCACCAATATAAAAATCAGAATCTTTAACCAGTTCTTTTTGCGTTTTTTCCTAATTACTTTCTTCTTTTTCGGTCTCAAAACCTTATCTTTTTTATCCGACATCTTCTACCCTATATCTCAAAAAATTATTTTCTACACAGTCGTGTATCATTCTACTATAAAACAGGGCACAACTTCAAGGTGTCACCTTAAGAAAATCGTGTTTTACCTCATCCGAAAGGCATAGAATTCCATCCCGTTCATAGAATGAAATAAGTAATTTCAGGGGTACCTTATGGCAAATGTACTTGCTAATTTTTCTAATATCGTCATTCCTCTATTAATCTTCTATATCGTCCTGTACGGAGTCGTATCGGGAAGTCATGTATACGACGACTTTATTATTGGTGCAAAAGACGGGCTTCTTACGGTCGTAAAAATAGTCCCGACACTCATCGCCTTAATGGTCGGTGTCGGGATTTTACGCGCATCGGGATTTTTAACTTTTCTTGGAAATCTGATTCAAAAACTGCCGGGCGGGGACTTTCTTGCCTCCGACCTCTACAGTCTTATTTTTGTAAAAATATTCTCCGGCTCCGCAGCAACCGGACTGGTACTGGACATTTTTAAAACCTACGGTCCGGATTCTTTTACCGGAATGATGGCATCCGTCCTCTGCAGTTGCAGCGAAACCGTTTTTTACACAATGAGCATCTATTTTCTGACCGCAAAAGTGACTAAAACAAAATGGACACTTGCCGGTGCTATGCTCGGCGTCATTCTTGACGTCATTGTCAGTTTCTTCCTTACCGTTTACCTGATGTCCCATCCATGATTTTGCAAAAAATAACTGCCACAAATGCTGACACAAATGTCGCAATCAGTCCCGGCGCAATCACTGCGGTAGGGGATACACTTCCGTATTGGCTTCGATACGCAATCATATTAACCGGAATCAATTGCAGGGATGCGATATTCATTATCAGAAACACACACATCTCGTTACTGGCCGTACGCTCACCGGCTTTTGATTTCTTTGAGCCTTTCCCGCTTTTATCGTCATATCTTCCGCAATATTCCGGATTTCCTCTCTCTTCTTCAAGTTTACATAATTCTTCCATGGCTTTTAATCCGGCAGGTGTGGCAGCCCATCCAAGTCCCAAAATATTGGCAATTATATTGGTACTGATTGCTTCCCTTGCAGGATGTTCTTTGGGAATCCTCGGAAACATAAAACTGACAAACGGACTGATTTTCTTTGTCATAACTTCTATGAGTCCGCTTGTTTTGGCTATCTCCATAAGTCCCATCCAAAGCGCCATAATCCCACACATATTCAGGCAAAGGCTGATGGCCTCCTTTGCAGAATCCAGGGCTCCGTTCGTTACTGCCTCCATATTTCCCGAAAACACGCCGTAAATGATTCCCACCGCAATCATAACCGCCCATAAATAATTGAGCATAAAAAATCTCCCTTGTTTCATTTGTATACCTTATGAAACAAGGGAGTAAATCATGCAATATCATTTATCCGGCTCACCGGAAAATTATTCTTTCGTTTCTTTTTTCTTGCCGGCTTTGAAAATAAACAGAAGTAATGCCGCAAGATAAAGAAGAATAAATACCAATGCAAGGAATACACTTGTATCACTCTTTGCCGCAAAACTAATCAGAATCAGCATCGGAATACCAAAGACAATTCCGAACGAGCTACCGGTAACCAGGTTATTAGAGGCCGGTGTCTTCAAATCCGGATCAATTTCTCTAAGCAAGAGTACGCCGGAACTGATGGTTCCCGTTAACATACCAAACATGGAAAGGAAGCCTTCGTACACATACCCCGGATACAATTTTTCACTCATAAAACGCAGATACAGAAGTGTTACCACACCACCTGCAACCGCCATCAGAATGAAAGGAAGCCATAATCCACTGAGATCATCAATATTAATACTTGCAATTCCGGCTACAATCATAAAATCAAACGCCAGTCCCGAAAGTCTGCTGAGAAGGTAATTGTTCTGATACTGACGGTTCATCCATTTTAACCTTTTCAGGCTTGTAAATAACACACGGAAACCTACTGCAATCATGGAACCAATAATAAAGTTAAAGCCCCAAAGCAGTGTTCCGACCGACTTAACCAGCCCCGGTGAAATCATCTGCAACAGAGTGGTAATGCCATTGGTAATAAGGTAAGTCAAAAGATAAATCAATAACACAAGTGCCATCTGCACGCTTAATTTATCAACTGATTCTGCAATCGGAATCTCATTCTCATCCTGATAAGTATCAATTGTTACGGAACCGGAAATATAATCCTTATCCTTAATATGCTTAAGTTTACCCTGGCGGTTCATTACAAACAAATAAATGACACCTACAGTACAAGCACATAAATAACCCATTGCCGCAAGTGATAATCCAAAACTTCTACCACCCGTCATACCGAGTGCTTCATATGTAGTCCCTACATTATTGGCCTGTCCGGGTCCCTGTCCGTATGCCATAGGAAGTAAAATGCCGCTCGCTTTAAATAATTCCGGCATATCCGTGTACGCCAGTACAAGCGAAATTACAAGTCCCACCGTGGCTTGTACCAAATAAGTACTTACAATCAACGCTCCCGATTTACTACCAATCAATGGTGTTGCTTCGCTTGTTTTCTCCGGAACACGAAGTGACAAGGCAATAAACCCGAGTGCTATCATATGATAGGTCAGCATCTCTAAAAATTCCACATCAATCTTCAAAATGCCGCTTGTACGGAGCAAAAGAAGAATAAATCCAGCCAAAACCGCTGTCGGCATCAGACTCGCCTGTACTGCCGGTATCTTACGTCTGAGTACATTTGCCAATAAAATTAGAAATGCAATAATACCGAACTGAATAATCGGGTTCCATAATGCTTGATTCGCTACTGAAAAATCCATATCCCCACCTCATTACAGCGCTTTGCGCCGTTTCTTTTGTCATTCTGCAACTTAGTTACTTTTCAGTTCCCGTAATTCCTTCCATTCCAAGTAATACAGGAAAAACTTAAGGGCATTTGCTTCCCTTGACGGTATAAGTTCATAATACTTTTTATCTGCCGTAAATACAAGTGCTCTCTGTCCGTGCATTGCCATTTCGGATATATGGGAAAGTTCAAAACACATATCCCCGCACTTAAGTCCTTCCGACGAAATACTCATTTCACCATTGGTTACCAGTTCTTCCTTATGGTCTTTGACCGTAGATAAAATACCGTCCTTTGCACAGTAAGCAACTCCACGCGTAACATCCGTATCAATCTGCTCTTTCTGCCAATCGGAAAATTCTTTTACCGTATTAAACTTACCACCATGCAACATTCCGTATTCATCATAGGTATAGGTCATTCCACATTCCTTACAATATACCTTATCTCCTGATGATTCAAAAACGTCCTTCTTGCCGCAGGATGGGCAGATAAACATCAGATTCTCCAACCCCTCCGCAAGATTCTTACCCTTGTACGGCTTCGGATTCTTAAGCTGATTTGCATAAGCATCATCATAAAGGTCCGTTACAATTGCCTTATATACCTCATCCGTTGTCATCTCCTGCAGTTCTTCCTTGCTGTAATAACGGACAGGGGCTCCATACACAGGTCCTCGCCTTGTCGAAGAACCTGCCCACATCGGGCTGGCAAAGTAACCGCCCGTCAACTTGTATGTATATAAGCCGCAACCGGCTTTTTTAATCAATTTGGCTGTTGATGGCAAAATCGGTGATGGCATGCCATCCCATGTACGTGCGCCTTCCGCAAAAACGCAGACATTATGACCGGCCTTAATCTTTTTCAAAATCTCAATTGCCGTAGATGCCGCAACGCTTCCCTTATAACGCATAATCGGTGCTACCAGAAAATCCACCAGCTTAAATAACCAGCCCCAGCGCGCAATATGCTCGCTCGCCACAAAATACATCTGCCTGCGGAAACTGTAAGCCACCATTAACGGATCATAATCCGTCGCATGATTAGCAAGCACAATATAATTCTCTTTACGCTTTTTAACCTTTTCGCATTTAAAATCAAAAAACAAGCTCAGATAGATTCCTAAAAGCGGACGGAATGTTTCGTAAATTAAAATATGCTTTCTGTTTAATTTTGTACCCTTCATAAAAACACCCTTATCTTTCGTTCTCGGATAAGTATAGCACTTGTCCGTATTCTAACCAAAGAAAATATATTACTATTTTACTATAAAAATCCAATCTATGAAAGAAAAAAAGAACCGTGTACCATCATTTGGAATTTCTCCGATGATGTACCGGTTCTTTTTACTATATTCATTGCAATTATTTGCATACAGAAAGAATCTTATCCGCAGCCCCTTTGGCTCCGCTGCATACTTTGAATCCGTCAGAAATTGTAAGTGCGGCATCATGATAAACATTGTCTTTTAAGACCTTTTCTACCGCCCCACGGATTGCTTCCGGAGAAGTTTTCTCGAGCATCACACCGGCACCAACCTGCATTACGCGGTTGGCAACACCGCCCTGCTCCGATGTCTGCGGATACATTACAAGCGGCACTCCGTAATAAAGGCTTTCATTCACACTATTCATTCCGCAATGAGTCAGGAATGCATCCGCCTTAGCAAGAACTGCAATCTGGTCCACATGGGAATGCACGGAAATATTATCCGGAATCTCTCCAAGTTCTTTAGCATCCACCAAATCACCGACAGACATAATCACCTGATAATCCGTATCTGCAAATGCCTTGATACATTTTCTGTATAGGGAAGCCATATCGTTTACAACCGTTCCCATGGAAATATATATGAGCTTATCTTTTGTCTTCGTAATCTCCTCTTTCACCGGACGGATGGATGGGCCGACAAACGCATATTTATCATTAAAAGTATCTGCACAAGGCTGGAACTGTGGCGAAGTATACACAACCGTGTGTGTATTCTCATCATTCTGGATAATATCAAGCACAGATTTCACCGGATATCCCTTATCCTGAAGACGCTTAATGTCCTTATTAATCTTTGGCATGGAAAAAATCATCCCAAACAGCTGTCCCAGACTCTGCTTCATAATCTGCGCGGAATGCTTGTTAAACGCAAATGTAGTTGTTGAAGAAACAAATGGAATACCCAGCTTCAGCGCCACTGCTTTGCCCCAGACTGCCATGGAATCTGCCACAATACAATCCGGCTGTAAGCGTTCCATTTCCATACAAACCATGTCATCCAAAGCAAGCGTCGTATCCACTAACAACTTTGTGGAAAAAGCCAAATCACTTCCTACCCTCTTTGCATCCTTCGGGTCGATATGCTGCTCGGCATCAAACTCGTCACAGGAAATAAAGGTCGCTCCCGCCCCTTCAATCTTCTCTTTAAAAGAATTATAGGAATAATACAAAACCTCATGTCCGCGCGCTATCAACTCACGAACTACTCCTAATGTAGGATTGGTATGTCCATGCGCAGGTATACAAAAGAAAACTATCTTACTCATTGTGCGCCTCCTCTGCTTCCGCTGTCATCTCGTTGTACAACATAGCAATATGTTTGTTCATTGTTTCCTTTGTCGGAATAGCAAGGCCTCTCTCCACATCTCCAAGTACCAGTATCGTATCTCCGGGCTTAATTCCCAGCATATCCCTGCCTTCCTTGGGTATAACGAATTGTCCCTTCTCTCCGATTTTCACTGTCCACGCAAATTTACCTTCCGGTGTATTCATATCGCCCTCCAAAAGTATGATTTGTTATACTTATCATACTTATTGTGAGGTCTTTTGTCAATGAATTTTCCCATGCCGCTCAGAGATTGTCCTTCTCATATCATATACTACATCGCTTGCCCACTAAATACATCCCCTCCCTCTTTTAGTAGGTAATTTTTGTTTACATAACTCAAAATCCAATGTTTTTGTAATACCTTATGATAGGTCAGGATAGAAATAGGCCTATTCTTGCTTTATTGTATTAATCCAAAATGAGTCTCAACCATTTTCACCAATTCATCAATTCCTATTTCACCATTGTTAATCAGAGACAAATAACCATTCTCCTCACATTGCCGTTGCACATCCTTTGCAAACAGAGCATCCCGCTCCATCCAATTCTCAAATGCCTTCTCCTTATCGCTACAATCCTGCAACACATAAGGAACCCATTCTCTCTGACTGTAATGGGACACCTGGAAATCCTTTGTTGGTGTGATAGACAAATACTGATTATACGGAATATTCATTGATTTCATTAAATCCGGCAAATATGCAGCGCCTTCTGCAATAATACCTTTCACATTATGTATCCGATTAATCTCCTCGCATACATAATCAAATACTTCCCGATACCATGCCAGTTCTTCTTCACACTGTATCGCAGGATCACGCATCCAGGTCTCCTCAGGGCTCATGGATTGAATTTTTGTACAAACCGGACGTCCTTCACATGCTCCCATATCAATATATTTATCAAGAAAATCATCTACCTTAAAATAATACAAATCGTACTTCTTCGCCAAAATTTCCGTTATCGTACTTTTACCACTGCATGGCGAACCACCAATAAAATATGTTTTAATCATCTAAATCCTCCACATCTACAATCCGGAATCCATTCTCTGTAAGCAGCCTTGCAAAAATCCCTTGTCCATCAATCTTCTTTCCGGAAAAAGAACCGTCATAAATCTGCTTGACTCCACAACTCGGACTTCTGGATTGCAAGATAACCAAATCCACTTCATTCTCTTTTGCCAGATTGAGACCAATCTGCGCTCCTTTGCGGAATTCGGTATCCACATTACGTCCATCCGCCATCGTTACAACACCGTTTACAATCTCAGAAGGAACTCTCGGCGTCGGCAGACCGCCCATTACTTCGGGGCATACAGGAATTACCTCGTGCCCTTCTATAAATTTCATCACCTTTTCAGACAAATTATTTCCGCCATTATATTTGCAGTTCTCACCTAACAAACAGGCACTGACCATTATTTTCATAAGGCTGATTCTCCCTCTTAAGACTCCGTTATCTGTTTTCCGCAAACATGCTCCGGTGTTAGTTGCAGTAAAAGCGTTGCCTTCGCATATTTTTCAATCTCTGTACGGATATACTCCTCATCCTGCGTAAATTTATAGCTGAGTTTTCTTGCAATATCTGCGATGGTATCCATATCGTCAATAATCTCAATCGTTCCAAACACAATTACACTTTTCACATGCAATGCCCAGTCGCCCGCTTCACGATAGCCACTATCGTAGGTACAAAACGACACCTTATTACATTTGCGAAGGGCATCCAACCGGTGCCCCGATTTTCCGCAGTGAAAATAGATTTTCCCGTCTTCTTCGTTATACCAATGATTCATCGGCATACCATATGGGTAATCACCATCTCCCAGTACGGATAATACTCCGCGGGTTTCCTTTTTCAAAAGTTCAATACATTCTTCCATGGAAATCT
>JAGATU010000039.1 GCA_017621115.1 Lachnospiraceae bacterium | reverse complement strand
CTTTTGTACGCGCATATGATTCCGGAAATGATTACCAATATCGTAACTTTTATCGGTGTATTGGTTATCTTGCTAACGATAAATTGGAGACTGGCATTGATTACCTGCTTCCCGATTCCGCTGATTCTGTTATCGGGCGTAGTTTTTGCAAAAGTCGTGCGGCCGTTCTTCCGCGTTTCCCAGAAATACATGGGCGAACTAAATGCACAATTGCAGGACAGCCTCTCCGGCCTTCAGGAAATACAGTCCTTCGGCCAGGAATCCTATGAAAGCGAAAGGATTCACGAGAAAAACTTCAATCAGGTAAAAGCCATGCTTCGCGCACTCCGTGCAAGTGCCGTTTTCCATCCGAGCGTGGAATTTTTATCCAGTATCGGCACAATTCTGGTTGTATTCTTCGGCGGTTATCTGGCTGTTAAGAACCAACTTTCCGTAGAAGATATTGTAGCATTTATTCTATATTTGTCACTGTTTTATGCTCCTGTTTCCGGGCTTGCTAACCTGCTTGAAAGCTTACAGCAGTCCCTTGCCGGAGCTGAGCGTGTGGCTTTGGTTTTGGATACCCCGTCACAGATTGAGAATGCACCGGATGCCGTTGATATCGGAAAAGTAGACGGCGCAATTACTTTTGAAAATGTCAGCTTTCACTACAGCAATAATGTTCCGGTTCTTAAGGATATTTCTTTCGAATGCAAGCCGGGTATGATGGTGGCTCTGGTTGGTCCGACCGGTGTCGGTAAAACCACTACTGCACAACTGATTTCCCGATTCTATGATCCGACCGAAGGAAGGGTTTTGGTTGACGGGAAAGATATTAAGACGGTTACTTTAGAAAGCCTCAGGCATAATATTTCACCTGTTTTGCAGGATACATTTTTGTTTAACGGAACGATAGCAGAAAACATAGCCTATGCAAGACCGGACGCGACAAGGGCAGAGATTGAAGAGGCTGCAAAGGCTGCCAATATCCACGAAGATATTTTAAGTATGTCTGAGCAGTACGAGACCAAAGTCGGCGAACGAGGTCTGCGCCTCTCCGGTGGCCAGAAACAGCGTGTTGCCATTGCCCGTGCAATCCTTCGTCAGTCACCGATCATCGTCCTCGACGAGGCCACGGCTTCCATTGATGTCCATACGGAAAAGCAAATTCAGAAGGCCATCAAAAATATCACCGGCAAGCGCACCATTATCGCAATTGCCCACCGCCTGTCCACGATCAAGGACGCTGATATGATTCTCTTTATCCACGAAGGCGAAATCGTAGAGCGTGGTACACACGAAGAATTATTGGCTATGAAAGGCTTTTATTATAAAATGCAAGCGGCGCAGGAATAACCTGCGCCGTCACTTTTTCTACACTATATATAAAACTATTTTCCTGCCAATTTTCGCTTTTTATCAAGCACATATGCCCAACACACCACCAACGCCAGTATAAACATTGCTTCCACAAACGAGAAGATATTAAGCATTACCATATCCCTTCGTAATTCTACGGGATATTCTATTCCGATTCCTCTTAATGAATTGATAATTCCTGCTAACGCATAAACTCCGGTTGTAATATAGAGTGGTATCGGTGAAATAATCTTTTTGCTGTTAAAAAAGCGAATACATACCAGCAAAAAAAGCAAATTAAGACACGTCATCCCGGCCAACAGTCCAACCAGCATTTCTCCATTATTTCCCAACATTGCAAGCACTCCCACTCCTGTCACAATTGCTACTCCCGTAAACAGGCCGATTACCACTATCGCCATCTTGGGATTCAATTTATCCTTAAGTGCTAAATACAAACCAACTAAGAATACAACAGCAAGTAATAAATGCTTAATCGTCTCCGTTCCTGAAGCAATCATATAGCCATTAGGCATAAAATAATTACATAAGTAAATGACACTAAGTATTATCGCCGCCATAAATGCAAGCGACATGAGCATTATCTGTATTTTTTTTGAAAAAGTATTGTCAAGAATTGCATTTCTCTCCACATACAACTTCATGTCATCATCGGTCAACAGTTCATCCAGTGTTACTCCCAAGAACTGTGCCATCTTTTTGGCTGTCATCAGGTCCGGATAGCGTGAACCTCCTTCCCATCTGGAAACCGCCTGTCTTGTAACATAGAGATTATCTGCTAGTGTCTGCTGTGTCAGACCTTTTTCTTCTCTTATCCTTTTTAAATTCTCACCAAATTCTGCCATAATAAATTTCCTTTCGTCATCCATTTGTCCTGCAGGATGACTTTATTATAGCCTACACGCCTTCTCCCCGAAAAGCAACACCCCGTTTTTTCCATGTTGACAGGGTGGTAACAAATGCTTTTATACCGTTTTCTTACTTCTGTCCGGCATCCTTCAACCCCTGTGTGTATGCCAATTGCATAAATCTGACTCCACACTCTATATATGCCTCTTCCACTCTCTCTTTTACCGCGTCATCCACCTCGTCCAACAAATCGTAAAATATCGCATCAATCTCTTTTATTGTAGCATCATTCATAAGCATATCCTGTAAACGGATTCTGTCTTTTTCCGGTATATTCTCCCAAATCATTTTCGTTCCCTCCTATATTACTAAAATAGTATCACTTTTGCTTCCATTTTGGAATCATTTTTCCTGCCATTTTGGATAAACTTTTAGAAAAGAGGTATATTATGGACAGAGTAAATCAGCGTACAAACCATTTATTGGGTGAAAACATAAAACGGTTACGTCTTAAGAACAATCTGCGTAATAAGGATATTGTTGCCAAACTTCAGCTGCGTGGCGTCGAAATCAGCACCGGCACGTACAGCAAAGTGGAAATGGGCCTGAATAATCCGAGTGTAGATTTGTTAATTGAACTTACGGATATTTTCAATTGTGACTTTAATGCGTTTTTTGAACAGGATAATGACAAAAAATAACTACGACTTTGGTCGTAGTTATTTTTATTTTATGTTAGTTTCCTACTGTTCTTTCTGCATTTCTCCATACAGATATTCCAGTAATTCCTCTTTGGTTAGCGGTTCATCATGACTTAATATGCAATACCGGCAATCCGTCTTCTCTATTACTTGAATCAATACTCCTAACTTCTCTTTATCCAGATAACCTCCGTTAAAATAATCAGGACATATGCAATCCCCCAAGAAAAGTACTTTTTCCTCCGGAATATAGATACATACCGAATCCTCTGAATGCGGTGCAATGGTATGGAAGATTTCAGCCGTCAATTCTCCTAAATCCAATCGGATTCTATCCTCAAACTCTAACTGCGCAGGAACAATCGTAACTTCGTCAATACCGTCATACTCTCTTGCAAAATGAATATCTTCCTTCTTCATGAAATCCGCATACCCGGGTTCAAGAGCCTTATCCCTTTCCTCGCGTAGGAACTCATTTGTCTTCTTATGTGCGATGCAACAACCATTTGTACAAAACATTCCATAGGTATGGTCATAATGCCAATGCGTAATCGCCGTAAAATCAGGCAGACTCAGTCCTTCCGCTTTCAGTAATCCGTAAAACTTATTTACGTGGCTTGGTGAATAACCTGCGTCAATGGCAAGCGAATATTTCTCTCCCTTAATATACACCAACATCGGCCTGTCAAGTTCAGGTTCATGGTCCATATAAAAAATTCGGTTGGCTAACTTATGTAAACTCATTTCGCATCCTTTCTACTTCTTCTCCGCAATCAGTATATCCGTAAAAATAATTATAGCGGAAGATATTCTCTTCCGCTACTCATTTTATAATTCAGCTAATTTCTTTTCCAAAAGATCTCTGATTACCGCTGTATCACCGGTATTCTTGAGTTCTTTCATACATGCACCGAAGAGTGCCTGTTTTGCTTTTACTTTACCGCTCTTGTAATCAGCAATTGCCTGTGCATTTTCGGCAAATACTCTGTCCATAATGCTTTCGATTACG
>JAGATU010000038.1 GCA_017621115.1 Lachnospiraceae bacterium | reverse complement strand
TCTGCATCGAAAGCGCCTGAAGCCTGAGCTGCTTCTGCTTTCTTCTGGCTGTTTAATGCAAACTCATCTAATTCTTCTCTTGTAAGTCCCCACTGTTCTGCTACATTGTCAGCAGTCTTAATCATGTGGTAGTTGTTGAATTCATACCATAATGCATCATTAACCATGGTATCAACTAATGTACCGTTGTTCATTCTGTATCCGAAACGATCCTGTGGCATAGCGTAAGGAGCCATGGACATGTTTTCCATACCACCTGCTACAACGATGTCAGCATCTCCTGCCTGGATCATCTGTGCAGCCATGTTTACACAGTTAAGACCGGAACCGCAAACAACGTTTACTGTAACTGCAGGTACTTCGATAGGTAAACCTGCTTTGATAGAAGCCTGACGTGCTACGTTCTGTCCGAGACCGGCCTGGATAACACAACCCATATATACATGGTCAACCTGTTCAGGTGCTACTCCTGCTCTGTTTAATGCCTCTTTAATAACGATTGCACCAAGTTCAGGTGCCGGTGTAGTGGAAAGAGAACCACCCATTGTTCCGATTGCTGTACGACAAGCGCCAGCTAAAACAACTTTTTTTGCCATTTCAATGACTCCTTTCATATTGTATAATTTGTAAAAAATAAGATTGTTATTTTTTTGTCATATTCCAACACAACCATTTTATCATAGCATAGTACCTTTTGCAATGTATTTTCATAGGTACAATCCGTATAAATAAAAAGCAGAGGAATGAACTCACTCCTCCGCTTCATTATAAAGAAATCTCACATATGTTGCAATTAGAATATTATACTTCCGGTTCAATTAAACCATAGGTGTTGCCTTTTCTCTTATATACTACATTTACCTGGTCTGTCTCGGCATTGCAGAATACAAAGAAATTATGTCCGGTAAGTTCCATCTGGATGCAGGCATCTTCCGCGTACATCGGTTTGATATCAAACTTCTTGGTACGTACAATCTTTACTTCATCATCCTCTGCATAATCCTTCTCGATGAATTCCGGTTTCAGATAATGGCTGCCCTGCTGTCTCTCAATCAGTTTGTTCTTATACTTTTTAAGCTGACGTTCAATAATCTCTTCCACAAGATCAATGGAAACGTACATATCACTGCTAATCTGTTCAGAACGGATAACAGTACCTTTTACAGGAATCGTAACTTCTATCTTCTGTCTTTCCTTCTCCACACTTAATGTCACATGCACTTCCGTATCGGGAGTAAAGTATTTCTCCAGTTTACCAATCTTATCTTCTACTGCATTCTTAAGACCGGGGGTAACATCAATGTTTCTTCCTGTGATTATAAACTTCATAAATCATCATCCCTTCTGTTCCTAAATTACATCAACACTAAATCTTTGTTAATGTATGGTCATTTTACCACATTTTCGCATCATTTGTCTATATTTTGCTAATTTTTCTGAAAACTTTTACAATTTGTTAATATTTTCTTTCTTCGACAATCTTCTTGCTAATTCTTGTTTTTTTTTACTTTTATCACAACTTCACAAAACATTTGTTCAAAATTTCGCCAAAAAACGCCGCATAATTTACCGTAATAAAATGTGTATAATGTGCATAACTCCGTGTATAACTAACAAATCCCATAAAATCGGGGGTTTTCAATGTGGATATCTTTTTTATCTTTTTTTGTTGTTTTTCCTTGATTTCGACTCCTTTTGTGTACTTTGCACAATTTTGAATAAATTATTGGAAAATTATTGCAAAAAATAGTTTCAGACAACTGCAAACAATTCCTAAAACCGGTCAATTAAGACCCATTTGGTCAAGTTATCCACTGACCAATCGAGTCTATAAAAAAGGACCCGAATTTCACTTTCAGGTCCTCTAATCCATATTCTTTTTTAGAAAATACGTCTTACGCACAATGGCTGACGATATGTTGCATTAGATACGATAATACCTGTCTTAGCCGTGCTGGCATGAACTATCTGGCCATTTCCAATGTAAATTCCCACATGTCCTGAGTAACAAACAATATCACCCGGTTGTGCATTGTCAATTCCTCCGATATCATAACCCGAACTTCTCTGTGATGCAGAAGTACGCGGCAGAGACACACCAAAGTTCTCATATACTCTCATAACAAATCCCGAACAGTCCGTTCCGTTTGTAAGAGAAGTACCACCGTATACATACGGATTACCTACAAACTGAAGCGCATAATTTGCAACATCCACACCGGTTCCGCTTCCGCTTACTTCTGTAACCGGATTAGCAGGTCTGTATGCCGTATCTCCTCTGGATGCCTGTGTTCTGGCAGCTGCTGCATTCGCTTCTTCTCTCGCCCTGCGTTCTTTTTCTAAACGCGCTTCCTCTTCTTCCTTAGATTCTGCTTCGACGAATTCAGTGGAGAGGTCTACATAATCGGTAGATACATAACCAAAGCCTTCTTCAATGTCTACTTTTACCCAACCGTCCAGTTCTTCGGTTACTACAAGTTCATCCGCCATCGGGACAAGTCCCAGTACCGAAGATTCCTGACTCGCTTCTTCACGTACTTTTAAAGTAGTTGTATTAACCGTGGCAATACGTACACCGACTTCTTTTGCAAGTGCAATCGCATCCTCACCTGTAACACAATACTCACCTTTTACGTAACCGGTACAATTACCGGAAGTGATTTTGTACCATCCGTTTTCTTCTTCAATAAAATGTCCTACGGAATTGTCATATAACTTACCGACAATTTCACCGTCTGCTTCACTCGGAAGATCTCTGACATTAACATAATCGTTAACATCTGCAATTACCAAAGAAGTAAAATACTCTTCTTCCTTTTTCACGGCTTCTTCCTTGGCTGCCTGCACCAGAGCCTTGGTATCTACAGGCTCTACAATCTCTTTATCCACCGTAATGGACGCCTGTTGCAGCACATCATTATTTGAAACCGTTCCGTTCTGTGCCTCTATATTCTGTTTTGTCTTATTAACTACATCTTCTTTTACTACTTTTACAGACTGTCCTTCCTCCAGTTCCAGACCGAGGCCGGCCGCCGGAAGGATGGATGACAATCCGGTTGCCCCTGCATCAATCCCGCTTTCCGCAAAAAGAAGAAGTGCTGCCAGGGTGCACATCGCAGTTTTGCCTGCAAATTTTGTCATAAAATACCTCAATTAATTTGTTACAAAATTATTACATCTGTTAACAAATATAACATTATACAAGTCATGTGTCAACTTGTGCACCTGTTTTGGCATAAATTGGAATCTTATAACTTGGACAAAATTAGTTCCGCCAGTTTTTTCATGCGGATTTTATCCACCTTGCAGACTTTTCTGTCATATGTATATAAACCGTTAATTTCTTCCTCGACATCACTAAGCTGCGTATACACGCATCCGCACAAGCCATCCGCAACGGAAGGTACAATCATCTTTTCGTACATATGAAGAATCTTGTCTGTTAATTCTCCGCTGTCAGCGCAGGCTCCATAGCCATATTCTTTATCTTTGCTGTATTGATGCCCTTCCACTGCCATGGAATAACCGCCGCATTCAGACATAAACAGTGGTCTGTCTTTTACTTTCAGGGAAACCACCTTAAAATATATATGCTCACTGTCAAAATCATTCTTCTTCTGCGCAAACCAACCGGACGTAGAGTCCACAAGCCTGGTAGTATCCCATTCCTTTACCATATCATACAGTTTATCACTGTGAAATTGTCCCCATCCTTCATTAAAAACAGTATACGCAATAATTCCGGGATGGTTGTATAAATGGGCAATCGTCTCCCTGCAATGTCTGATAAAAAACTCTTTCCGTTTTCCTTTTACTGAAAAAATACTGTCCGGGCGTTTCTTAAGTCCAATTGTCGGAAATGCTGTATCAAATACAAAAGAATACGGACCACTGTTTACCATATCCTGCATCACCAACATCCCCAATCTGTCACATGCACAGTAAAATGCTTCCGGTTCCACTTTAATATGCTTGCGCAACATATTAATTCCCAGTTCCTTCATGCGCAGAATATCATTCTCATATTCCTTTTCCGTTGCCGGCAAAAAAATCCCCTCCGGAAAATATCCCTGGTCAAGAACTCCATGCAGAAAAATCGGTTTCCCATTCAGGCATACACGCTTACCTTTTTCTGTTTCTTCTATATTAATGGTACGCAGGGCAAAATAAGAGTCTACACTGTCCTCTCCAACACTGAGCGTCACAGAGTACAAATACGGTTCTTCTACTGTCCACAGTTTCGGAACATAAACACTTCCGTCCTCCAACACAACATCTGCCAATTGGACTCTTCCCGCCAAACCGTCAAATGCTTTTTCTATCATCTGCCCATTGTGCAGGGTAACACAAATACGGAATCCGGCAGGTCCAGAGCCTTCCACATGTAACTCTATATCAACACCTTCTAAATCCGGAGTCAGTTTTATTCTTTCTATATAATAAGTAGGAACCCATTCTAACCAGACGCTCTGCCAAATGCCGCTCACAGGAGTATACCACATCCCACCCGGCTTCTCTTTTTGTTTTCCGTACGGATAATCATGGGTAAGAGTATCCACGGCTACCACCTTAAGAAGGTTTTCTCCCTCGCGCAATGCATCTGTTATATCAAAATAAAACGGCAGATAGCCTCCCTCATGTTCTCCCACAAAGATATCATTTACCCAGACCCGGGCAATCTGATCTACTGCTCCGAAATGCAATAATATCCTACCATCTTTGCTCCCTAACCTTTCATCCGTTATAAATGTTTTCTCATAGACAAGAGTGTCACCAATTTCACCCATATAGGCGGAAAGCCTTGCCTGCGACGGAAACGGCACAATTGTCACTTTGCCGTTTAACATCCACTTGCCATTTAGCATCTGATAAGTATCGCGCCTCATCTGCGGACGCGGATATTCCTGCCATGGCAATTTTTCATCCTTTATATACTCTTCCGCCGATAACGTGAGAAGGTCATAGTGCGCTCTTTTCTCTTTTGTAAACAATCTGCTCATTCCGATTTCCTCTGTTTCTGGAATTTTTATTCTGACTATAGTATAATGGAGTTTACAAAAATAAGACAGCAGTTTTTAAGGAGTTAATATGGCTGAATCTACCAAACGAACCATTTTAATAACCGGTGCTTCACGCGGAATCGGACGTGCCATTGCTTATGCAACAGCACCTCATTTTGACCGCATGATTATCACCTGTAAAAATTCATCCGACAAGCTTCTGGATTTAGAGCAGGAACTTACAAGCAACCATGCTGTCGAATGCCTTACTTATATAGGTGACATGGGAGAATATGCCTTTGTGGAATCTGTTTTTGCAGGACTGGACCGTATTGATGCGGTAGTTAACAATGCCGGTATTTCCCATGTCGGTTTACTCTCTGATATGACTCCGGATGAATGGAATCATGTGATAAATACCAACCTCAACTCCGTTTTTTATACAAGTAAGTTTGCAATTCCTCTGATGCTTCATCGCAAAGAAGGACGCATTATTAACATTTCTTCTATCTGGGGCAATGCGGGTGCTTCCATGGAAGTCGCATATTCTGCCTCCAAGGGCGGTGTTAACAGTTTTACCAAAGCTTTGGCAAAAGAACTGGCACCAAGTAATATCCAGGTAAATGCACTGGCGTGCGGAGTAATTGATACCGATATGAACCGCTGTTTTTCAGACGAAGAACGCGCGTCCATTATTAATGAAATTCCGACAGACCGTATGGGAACGGCAGAGGAAGCGGCGCAGGCAGTTATGATGCTTTTGAATGCTCCGGCTTATCTTACCGGCCAGATTGTAACCATGGACGGGGGCTATCTGTAGTCCATTCGATTGCCCCTTCCTTATATGTAATCCAATACGGAATCCGCTCTGTTTCCAGCCTTTCAAGGACTTCCTTATGGGGATGCCCGTATCGGTTATTTTCCCCACAGGAAATAACTGCGTAATTTGGATGTACCCATTGCAAAAAACGGGGGCCGGTCGATGTTGACGAACCATGATGTGCGACTTTTAACAAGTCGCATTTTTTATGCATACCTTTTTCCCCGTTTCCGCCATATTCCTGTAACAATATTTTCTCACCCTCTGCCTCTAAATCTCCGGTGAATATCCCGCAAAACCTGCCACACTCCACATTTAGAACAACGGAAGCATCATTTCCCGTTAACCCTGTTTGCCATTCCAGAGGATATAGACATTTCATACGAAATGTGTTGGTCTGCAGGATGTCTCCCTGACTGATTCCGTAAACAGGAATTCCCTGCTCTCTGGCTGTTTCCAGCACTTCTTTCCATTCCTGTGGTTCGTTATGCACTCCTTTTTCATATATGTACAATCCTCCGGTTTTCAAATTCTCCTCATTCTGCAATTCCATCAGTTCCAAAATTCCATTCATATGATCTTCATCCGGATGTGTGATAATAATCCCATCCACCACGCTCACTCCATGATATTTTAAAAACGGTATCAGGATTTTCTCTCCGACATTGTACTTTGATGTACTTCCGCAGTCGACTATAAAAACATTACCTTCATCCGTAAAAATGACATTGCAGTCACCTTGTCCTACATCCAGGGTCCACACCGCAAAATCAAGACTTTTCGGAATTATCAATATAAAAATACATACAAAAGGAAACACAAACTGATAAAAGTGACTTTTTCGCTTGACCAAAATAGTCATAACAATAAGGATAGAATAGTATAAGAACAGTTCCCCAAAAGACAATGCAGCAATATTCTTTCTTCCAATCGGAAACAGTTCAAGCAGCCGGCATCCCATCTCATAAATCCACAAAATAACATTTACCGGCACCGCACACAGGCTAGCCGGAATACCGCTGACAGTTCCAAACAGGTTGGCAGCCGCAAGCATCCCGATTCCGCATAAAAGCAGTGGTGCCATAAGCGGTATTACAATCAGATTTAATGCAATGGAAAAGAATGATAATTCATGATAATGATAAATCAGGATGGGGGCCGTCATCAGATTCACCGATAGAGACGGCAGAAAAACAGATATTATTTTGCGTAACCACTTTATTTTCACAGAATCCGCAATTTCCGTAAGCACCGGAAGCACAATTCCCATTCCCATAATAGCCGCATAAGACAACTGAAAACCGCAATCATACAAATAGCCCGGGTACAGCATAAGCCATACCATAGCTGCAAAACCCATTGCTGTAATCATGTCATAAGAACGCTTCAACCATTTACTCACCAGAAAAAAGGAAAACATCACAAGCGCCCTGAATGCAGATGCCGAAATCCCTACCATAAAGCAGTATAAAACCAAAAACATTCCGCTGATTACTAAAATGCACCATTTGGATATCGGCAAATGTAACAATACTCTATATACTGACATTCCGAGCAATGATATATGCAGTCCCGAAATCGCCAAAATATGTGCAATTCCGTTTTTCTGATACAATTCCTTTATTTCTTCATCCATTCCTGCCTTGTTGCCAAAGAGCATAGCGGCCATGATACTATCGTTCCCCTCCGGCAAATATGTTTCCAAATAAGCTTCCTGTCTTAGCCGGAACACCTTTAAACTTTGCAAAATCCGATTACCGGAACCAGCGGTTTTTAATACTTCTGCCTTTTTTACCGCAAAAAGGTACCCTCTGTTTGTATAAAAGCGATATGCATCAAATTCTCCGGGATTGGAAGCACGGTTAAAATATGACATTTGGCCGGAAACAATCACATAACTTCCTATGACAGGTGCATATTCATCCTGTAAATATACAAGTATCTTTTGTCTCTTCGTGCCGATTGTTTTAAATTGGGAAATAAAACCGGATTCTGATAATTTGTCAGATAAAATTTTTTCTTTCGTAAGTTCCTCATTGTGAGGTAAGACGTGAATATTCTTTAGATTCAGTTCTGTGGTGGTCTGTCCGTATTGGTCATCCGTGGAATAATCTGCAACTTGACCGCAGACTATAATTGTATTCTCCTGTGGGAATGAAGGCAAAATGTCCCGTTCATCCATTTCATGGGCAACGGGCTCCTTTATCAGCCCCATTGCCCCTAAACTTTGCAATAAGAACAAAACCATCACAAATACCAAAGAAGTACATGCAAGTGGTCTTCTCATATTATCTCCATAATCTATAAACCGTTATTATCTTCTCCGTAATCGGACTTCAAAATATCCAGATTTCTCTCAAACAATACCGCCATATCAATAGTATCACGGAATACAAATGCATTGTTACCTTCTACCGAAATCTGGACTTTATTGATGTTCTGCAATTCAATTAATGAATTCACGATAGAATATACCGTTACTTCCGGAAGAACATCGTTTTGAGTTATCAGAAATTCCTTATTCAAGTTTACATAACATATATTATCTTTTACGGCAATGCTTATAATCTTAGTGCCCGGATTTACAGTGGGGTGGAGTTCTTCATCTTCCGGTCCACCGATAATTTTCTCTACAACCAGTCTCTCCAGTGAAATATTACTGTTATATTCTACCGGTCTCAGTACCTTAACAAGATGTTTTCCGTTTTCTGCGGCAAAATATAAATTCAAATCTACTTTTTCATAAGTATTGATTTCGTTTCCTGAATTATCCACAAACTGGTCCGCCGTCATGGAGCCGATAATTCCTCCAAGGCTGTCCGTCAAATCATTTTCTCCCACTTTCATATTTACATAGCGGATTCCTTTAATTTGTGTTAAGGTCCTGACAATTGCCGCCCTTGTTAATACCTCCGTAGTCGGACTCAGTTTCTTATAGTTTTCATCAACGCTGATTTGCACTACATCACCGTTGATACTATACGCCGTTACTAAAAAGTTACGGACTGTCTCATTATAATTCACATTATTCGGTGTCTGTCCCAGAATCGTAAGCAGTTCACCCAGTACTTTAACCGGTTCCTGTGTCTCTGTATAGTACGCAAACTCCCCGATTTCGGTTTCTTCACGGTTCATGTAATAAATGCTGTACCTGTCTTTTCCTGCATTTTCATCCTTCCTGCCACATCCTGCAAAAAGAAAGGTTCCTACTATCAGGAAAAACAGAATCATTATGCTTTTTCTTTTTTTCATGGTTCTATCCTTCCTGTCGAATGTAGATTAAAGGAATCTTTACGGTAAATGTAGTTCCCTCACCCATAACACTGGATACCGCAATCGTTCCGCGGTGCATCAAAATAATATTTCTGGTAATGGAAAGTCCCAGTCCCGTACCGCCGATTTCTTTGGAATGAGATTTGTCCTCTCTGTAAAAACGTTGGAAAATATACTCATACGAACTTTCCGGAATACCGATACCCGAGTCTTCCACCTGAACCGTAAAAAACTGATGATCCGCATCCAAAATAACTTTAACAAATCCATGTTCCTTGTTGTATTTAATAGCATTTTCCACAAGATTGGTCAGTGCAAGGGTAATCTTCACCTCATCAATTTCAGCCACAACCGAACGGTTACTTTCAAAAATAACCTCTACATCCTGCTTTCTCGCAATTGGTCGAAGACGCTTTAAAATCAACTCAATGGTTTCATTAACCGACACGGATGTCACATCTAAATCACCGCTTGTTTTATCCAGTTTTACCAACGTCAGCAAGTCATTGATAATCCGGTTCTCCCTATCAATTTCTGCAGCAATATCCTGCATAAATTCCTTGTAAAGTTCGTTCGGTACATCCTCCTGCATTAAAAGGGAATCTGACAATACTTTCATGGATGTAAGAGGGGTACGAAGTTCATGTGACACATTTGACACAAATTCTTCCCTGGATTCATCAAGTACCTTCATTCTATGAAGCACCTGGTTAAATGCATCTACAATATGTTCCGTCTCTTTATAATCCGGAACCTGTAAAGCCTCATTGGTAAATCCTTCTTTTACTTCATTGATTGCTCCGGTAACTTTATCAAACGGTCTTGTTAAAAATCTTGATATTACCATGGCAACTGCAAAAATCGCAATGCAGATAACAATCTCAATAATCAAAACTTTCCGGCTTAATATTTCCAGCGTCATTGCAATGGCATCAGTAGACACACTGGTTAACATAACGCCCTTAACTTTCGTATTGCCTTTTTCGTACTGCAGCGCATCCGTCGTCTCGGTAATCGGAGTCGTAATCTCAATAAATCCGTTAATCCGGTCATAATTGGTTGCAATTTTCCCTTTGAAACATTCGATTACTTCTTTGGAAATTACCGTTTTCCCTTCGCTCAGACCATATGTATCTTTTACCACATTGAAATTGCTGTTGATGATGAGCACACGCCCGTCATAAAGACTTGATAACTGGTCCAATTCCGCATTAATAATCTCAGAATTGGTATCCTGCAAATAATTATATATCAGCAAATGATTGGCGATGACCATAAGCTGGTTGGAAACCTCATCCGTACGCACACTGACAGCACGCGTCTCATAATTATTCAAAATAGCGCTTTGCACAATAATGATCGGAACAATACCTATGATCAGCATTAATAGAAAGATACGCATACGGAAACTTCGGAACACCCGCAGTTCCCGAATATGCGCAATTGTATCGTTAATTATATCCCATACCCTGTTCATGACAAAATCCTTCCTTATCCGAACAAATTCAGATAAATCTCCTGTCACTAAGCCTTGTAATAGTATCCCACGCCCCATTTGGTATGTACGTATTTCGGATCACTCGGCTTGCTTTCAATCTTTTCACGGAGTCTTCTGATATGTACATCCACGGTACGCACATCTCCCGGGTAGTCTGCCCCCCACACAAGATTCAATAATTTTTCGCGGCTGTATACCTTGTTCGGATTGGTAACCAAGAGTTCCAATACTTCGAATTCCTTGGTTGTAAGATTAATCTCGCGTTCTCCGATATAAACTCTTCTGCCTTCACAATCCAGTTTCATATCGGCAGCCGTGATAAACTGTCCCTTAACCTGTCCTTTATCCTGCTTATCCAGACGGCGCAAAATAGCTTTGATACGTGCCTTTACTTCCAGAATATTAAAAGGCTTTGTCATATAATCATCCGCACCGTAATCCAGTCCCAGAATCTTGTCCATATCATCCGTCTTTGCTGTAAGCATAATAATCGGTACATTGGAAAAATCACGTATCTGCTGGCAAACCTCAAATCCGCTCAATTTCGGAAGCATAACATCCAAAAGGATAATATCGAAATCATTTTCTTTGACAATCTGTAACGCCTCTTCCCCATCATAAGCGCAGGTTACTTCCATCCCATCCTGCTCCAAACTGAACCGGATACCCTTTACAATTAATTTTTCATCATCAACAACTAAAACTTTTCTTCCCATGAATCTTCCCCGTATTCCTAATTAATTCACTGTTATCAATTCTTTTATCTTTTGAAAGCTTGCCTCTTTTATGCCACTGACATGCATAATATCTTCAACTGTCGCAAATCCGCCATGTTCTCTGCGGTATGCAATAATATCCGCAGCCCTTGTATCACCAATTCCCGGCAAGCTGCATAAAAGAGTTTTATCTGCTGTATTGATATTGACTTTTCCGCCTGACACACCGTTTTCGTGCGACGACTGTTTTAATAGCTTAGCTTCTTCATATGTCGGAACAAAAATCTGTTCCCCATCCGCAGGAATCTGCGCGAGGTTAACATAACTCTCGTCCGCTTCTTCGCATAATCCGCCGGCCAACTCCACGGCATCAACAATTCTGCTTCCCGGCGGCAGTTCATAAACTCCCGGAGATACAACTGCTCCGCAGATGTGTACTACAACCGGCATGCCTGCATCCTGCGTAACCATTCCGGCAGCAATATCCTCCCCATCAGCTGTATCCACAATCTCCTGCCATGTATTCTCCTCTGCAGATGTCGTCTCCTGCATATCCGTAAATACCGGTTCCTGCCTCGAACAGCCACACAGAACCATCACACAGGCAAGCACACAAGTCAATATCCGCTTGTCTTGTTTATTCTTTTTCATCATTATCTCCTTTACAAATCAACTCTGCAAAGGCCCCGTATAACGACTGTTTCTATTGTAAAATTTTTTAGCCCGCTTATCAAGTGATTATTTCCACTTAAACAAAATAATTCCTGCAATCGCAAGGGCCATTCCGAAAGCCTTTTTTATATCCCATGGTTGTTTTTCCACCCCAAACAACCCGAAAAGTTCAATCAGATACGCTACCAGAAGCTGTGCCACTACAATTACCATAACCGCCTTTGCCGGTCCCAGCATTTCCATACTCTTAATAACTGTATAGGTAATCACTGCTCCAATAGCACCGCCAAGCAACATATACTTGGGCTCCACCTTCATAAGTGTCCCAAATGAAGTCCTGTCCGTCAATGCCCACACTGCAAGGCACAACAAAAATGCCGTGAATTGTACAAAAGCATTTGCCACCCAGATACCCGACGTTTTGGTTACCTGCGTATTAAAAACTCCCTGAACACTCATACATACGCCACTTAACATGGCAATAAAAAATCCAATCATGCCGATTCCTCCACTCTTTTTTAGTAGAATTTCCACATGATTGGATAATTATTCAAACTATTCTTCCTCTTGAAGAGCCGCCTCACGTTCTGCTTCCTCATCAAGATATTCCACTGTCTCTTCTTCCTCTTTCGGCTCCTCTATAAATTCTTCTTCGTAATCAGCGCCGTTTATCTGGGACATAATCATCTCTGATAAATTCTGCAGACTCCGGCTTACGCCCGCTCCGTTCCAAACCTCCGTGAATGTTACTTCAAGCTGTACCCATAAATTCGAAGTAACCATCATCTTCGGTGCCGGAACAGAATTTTCATATTCCCGGTAAAAAACAGCCGTGCGCTCATCTTTGCAGGCTTCCTTAGTTAATGCCGGAATTTTGCCTGTTTTTTCATACAAAGATTCCGCTGCCTTAGAAGTCAGATAAGAAGCAAATTTATTGGCATCTTCTTTTCCGTCGGAAAAACCGTTTACAACAACCGTATTCGTAACGGAAAGGTTCTTTGTCTGTAATTCTTCATTCAAATCGGGAATTTCCATAAGACCGTAATCAAATGCAAATGTTCCTTCTTCCTTTGCTGCGTCCAATGTCTTTATAATATCACTGGTTGCCGTAGTATATACCATCTTACCGGCCATAAATTCTTCGATAACCGATGCATATTTCATATCATTGGCTTCAAACGAAAAGAACTGGTTCAGACTCTGGTAAATCTGCATTGCCTTAATCGCATCCAGATTATAAATATCCACTTCTTCAGGAGTATCACTGCATGGACCTCCGACATTCATATAATTACCGGCAAAAAAGTAATTATAGAAAATATCCGATACATCCCATTTAAATACGCCGTCTACGGCTGCAGGTGCATCGTATTCATTGGCAAATGCAAGCAGTTCTTCAAATGTCTGGGGAATCAACTCCACAATTCTTGCTTCAATATCTTCTTCCGTTACTTCTTCCGCAGTTGAAGTCTCCTCTGTGGATGTTTCATCCGATACGGTAACCTCTCCGCCTCCTGCCGCACTCTCGTCCGTTGTTTCGGCAAGTAACTGGTTCTTAGCCATCTCATATATATAACTTCTGTTATACAAAAGTACACTGGTCTCAAAATAATACGGATAACCTACAAGTTTATTCTCATATGTAACCGCATTGATTGCTGTCTGCGGGAAATGCTCCGTATTTACAACACTATCAGGATCACTTATTACATCTGCAAGCCCTGTAAGATATGCCTTTTCCAAAGCTTCATTACTTATAATATACACATCCGGTGTAGCAGTCTCATCTGTGACAGATGCGTCATAAATCGACTCAACATACTCTAATCCCGACTGAAGTTGCGGAATGACTCTTATGTCATATTCTTCATGAAAGGCAACCGCCATAGCGCTGATATAGTCAGTCATATTCTCATCGGCATACCATACTACCACGGAATCCCCTACAATTTCTTCCGGAAGTTCTTCTGCTTCGGGCGCTTTGCCAAATAGCACTGCACATGCCACCAGACAGATACAAAGAACTACCGATACCATTCTTTTTGAAATACTCATTATTCATCCTCTTTAATGGCTTCTTCCAAAATGCCAATCATTACATCCACATCTTCTTTTGAAATAATAAGCGGTGGAAGGAAACGGATTACATCCGTACCGGCACTGATTAACAATAAGCCTTTTTCAATTGCATTCTTAATAATGTTTGCAACCGGTTTATCAAATGCAAGTCCCTGCATAAGACCTTTACCCCTGCGCATAGTAATACATGCATGGTTGCCAGCCACTTTATCAAGAGCTTCTTCCAAGTATTTTCCTATGGAATTTACATGTTCAATTATATGGTTTTCCTCAAATAAATCAAGGGTTTTCTTAACTGCTGCACAAGCAAGAGGATTACCTCCGTATGTGGTTCCGTGGTCTCCTGCCACCAAAGAATTGGCAGCTGCCTTTTCTCCTAAAAGGAATGCTCCGACAGGCACGCCACCGCCAACCGCCTTGGCAGTTAACATGATATCCGGCTTAACATCATACTGCTGCCATGCAAAATACGAACCGCATCTTCCCATACCGCACTGGATTTCATCAAGGATAAGAAGAATATCTTTTTCCTGGCAGAGTGCATATACTGCTTCGATAAATTCTTTATCTGCCGGATAAATACCGCCTTCACCCTGTACCGTTTCCATAATAATCGCACAAGTCTTGTCGTTTACTAACGCTTTCACACTGTCAAAATCATTCATATTGGCAAAATGCACATTACCGATTAACGGTTCGAATGCTTCCCTATAAGCCTTCTTACCTGTAACTGCAAGTGCACCCATGGTTCTTCCGTGGAAAGAATGATCGAGCGCAATAATCTCATGGTCCGTACAACCATCTTTTAAATAGGCATACTTTCTTGCTGCTTTAATTGCACCCTCTACTGCTTCCGCACCGCTGTTGGTAAAGAAAACCCGGTCCATACCGGAAATTTCCTTTAACTTCTTGGCTGCTTCAACAGCCGGTACATTATAAAACATATTGGATGTATGTGTAATCTTGTCAATTTGTTCTTTTAAAGCATCATTGAACTCCTTATTACCGTAACCGAGTGCAAAAACACCGATTCCGGAAATAAAGTCGAGATATTCTTTGCCTTCGATATCGTAAAGATGTACACCTTCGCCCTTATCCAGTACAATCTGATAACGGTTGTAAGTATGTAATAATGCGCTTTCCGCTACATCGATATATTCTTTCATATTCATAATGTCATCTCTTTTCTTAAATCTAAAATTAACTATTGGGCATCTTCTTCCTTGATAATTGCTGTGCCGATACCATGATTTGTAAAGATTTCTAAAAGCAGACAATGCTGGATTCTTCCGTCCAGAATATGTACACGGTTAACACCATTCTGGATTGCCGATGTACAGTTACCGAGTTTTGGAAGCATACCGCCGCCAATCAGTCCGCTGTTAATCAATTCGTCCGCTTCTTTGTCCGTAAGTCTGGAAATAAAGGAAGACTTATCATTGATATCTCTGTATAATCCTTCGATATCTGTTAAGAATACCAGTTTATCAGCACCAACTGCCTTTGCAATAGCGCATGCCGCATCATCTGCATTAATGTTGTATGTATCGTAATTTTCATCCAAACCGATTGGAGCGATAATAGGAAGGAAATCATTTTCCAACAAATCATAGATTACTTTTGGATTCACTTCGGTCACTTCACCAACAAAACCGATATCCTGTCCGTCGGAATATTTCTTCTCTACTTTGAGCATATTACCGTCTTTACCGCTGATACCGACTGCTTTTACACCAAGTTCTTCTACCATACGTACGAGGTCTTTATTTACTTTATTGAGAACCATTTCCGCAATTTCCATAGTCTCGGCATCTGTCACACGAAGTCCGTTAATAAATTCCGCTTTCTTGCCGGTTTTTTCCACCCATTTGCTGATAGCCTTACCGCCACCGTGAACAATAATCGGTTTGAAACCAACCAGCTTAAGGAGTGTAACATCCTTAATAACATTCTTCTGCAATTCTTCATTGCTCATGGCACTTCCGCCGTATTTTACAACGATGATTTTACGGTTAAACTGCTGGATATAAGGAAGGGCTTCAATAAGCACCTCTGCTTTTTTCATAATTTCATTCATTTCTCTTGTTTCCATGATAATCTCCTCCAAATTACGATCTGTAATCCGCATTGATTTTAACATAATCGTATGTCAAATCACAACCCCAAGCAGTTGCTGCCGCATCGCCTTCGTGCATGTCAACGAAAATGGTTACTTCGTCTGCGCCGAGAATCTTTGTAGCTACGTCTTCGTCAAATACAATTGGGGTACCTTTGTCAAATACCTGTAAGCGGCCTTCTTTGCTTTCAAAGAAAAGTTCTACATCGTTCTGGTCAAATTCCGCACCGGAATAACCCATTGCACATAAGAAACGGCCAAAGTTGGCATCACAACCGTAAATAGCTGCTTTGGAAAGGTTACTGGATACAATGGCTCTGGATAAGGTTCTTGCATCCTCTTTGCTCTTGGCATTTACTACTTTTGCTTCAAAAAGTTTGCTTGCGCCTTCGCCGTCTGCTGCCATTATCTTAGACAAATATTCACATACATAGAAAAGTGCATTTAAGAAGTTCCGGTAATCTTCTCCCTTAGCCGTAATCTTTTCATTGCCGGCAAGACCGTTTGCCATGATCAAAAGTGTGTCATTGGTAGATGTATCACCGTCAACCGTAATCATATTAAACGTATCCTGCACCACTTCACTGAGTGCTTCCTGAAGGAGGCTCTTTTCAATGGCAAGGTCGGTTGTTAAAAAACCAAGCATCGTGCACATATTCGGATGAATCATACCGGATCCCTTTGACATACCGCCAAGTGTTACCGTCTTACCGCCTGCTGTAAATGTGACTGCCACTTCCTTATGAACGGTATCCGTTGTCATAATGGCTTTTGCTGCCGCTGTACCTACTTCTAAACTCTCATCCAGTTTCGATGCCATCGCCTTTACGCCATTTGCCAGTTTTTCAACCGGTAACTGCATACCGATAACACCCGTAGACGCCACCAGACAAGTATCTGTCTCAACGCCAAGTGCTTCTTTTACCGCTGCTGCCGTTGCCTCGCAGGCATCAAAGCCCTGCTTGCCCGTACATGCATTAGCAATACCGGAATTGACTACAACTGCATGAACCGCTTCGGATTCCTTAACAATCTTCATATCCCACTGCACGCAGGCTGCTTTTACGACATTGGTAGTAAAAGTACCGGCAACGGTACATGGTTCTTTTGAAAAAACCATTGCCATGTCGGTTCTGTTCTTATACTTAATCTCCGCTTCCGTAGAAGCCGCACTAAAACCCTTTGCCGCGGTAACACCGCCCTGTATCATTTCCATATCCAAATCTCCTATTCATTAAATCTAATGATATTATCTTCATTCAATGTGAAATCGTAATAGTTTAAGTCTTCTCTCTTAGTCCAGCCGATGGTATTCCAAAATGCATTTCCCACATCATTGGAGGTGAATGCAATCAACGAAACCTTACTGATACCTTCTTCTTGAAGACGTTTCATGGCAAAAACAACCATTTCCTTGCCAATGCCCTTGCGTCTGTAGTCCGGATGCACGCATACATGGTACATGCAGCCGCGTCTGCCGTCATGTCCGCATAAAATAGCACCAACCACTTTGTCATTTTCAACTGCAACGACGCTGGTCTTAGGATTACGCTCCAAAAATCTGGCAACGCCCTCTTTGGAGTCGTCCACGCTTCGCATGGCAAATCCTTTTATCTGCATCCACAGTGCATATACCTGCTCATAATCTGCAATTGTCATATTTCTTACCATGCTACACCCTCTTTCCTCATCTGCAAACCAATATCTCTTCCTATAAAACAAGACCTTTGTCTTCTTCACATCCAAGAACAATATTCAGGCACTGGATAGCCGCACCTGAAGCGCCTTTTCCCAGATTATCAAACTGTGAAGAAAGAACGATTCGTTCTTCATTACCGGTAACAAAAATCTTAAGTCCGTCCCATCCGGAACAACCGTTACCCGCAAGCATATTGCCTTCGCCTGCCTGTGCATCAAGAGGCATTACTTTTACAAACTTCTGTCCTTCGTAGAATTTACTAAGCATTGCATGAACATCCTCAACACCTTTTACATTATGTAACATATCCGTATAAAGAGGCACGCTCATGACCATTCCGCTATAGTAATCACAAATAATCGGAGAAAAGAGCGGTTCTTTATTAAGTCCCGTAATCTTCTTCATTTCCTTTAAATGCTTGTGCTGCTGTGTGAGTGCATATTCCCTTGGTGCATCAAAATCAACCGGACGCTCCTCACTCTCATATGCAGCGATTACTTTCTTACCGGCTCCGCTGTAACCGGAAAGACCAAATGCCGAAACCGGATAATCTGCAGGTAAAAGTCCCTGCGCAATCATCGGATATACCAGGGAGATAAATCCCGTTGCATAACATCCCGGTACCGCAATTCGTTTACCATTCTTAATCGCTTCCTTATGTCCTGCCGATAATTCCGGAAAACCGTACGCCCAGCCTTCATTTGTTCTGTGTGCGGTGGAAGCATCTATAATAACCACATTATCATTCTCTACCAAAGATACTGCTTCCATTGCTGCGGCGTCCGGAAGACAAAGAAAAGTCACATCCGATTCATTAATCAAGCGCTTTCTTTCATTTATATCTTTTCTAAGCTGCGAATCAATCTTAAGCAGTTCAATATCGTCCCTGCCCTCAAATCTTTCATATATTCTAAGTCCGGTAGTTCCTTCGCTACCATCAATAAAAATCTTTGTTTTTGTACTCATTTTCCCACTCTCCTAACCTGTACGCATACAAAACTACTATACTCTTTCCTGCAAAAAATCTCAACCACTTTAATATAGGAAAAGTCCGTGCATTTTATTTATGCATAACTATACGTCATTTATGCATAATATGCAAGCATTTTTTATTTTTTATGCAATAAATTGCAAGTTTATTTATTTTTTCGTGTAATTTTATGCAAAAAAGGTGTTGCATTTTACAAAAAACTGTAGTATATTATGCCTTGTCGAAACAATTACCTATTTTTATGGAGGCATATATTATGAAAGAAAAAGTAATTCTTGCTTATTCAGGCGGACTTGATACAACAGCTATCATCCCTTGGTTAAAAGAAAATTTTGATTATGAAGTTATCTGCGTATGCATCGACTGCGGACAGGGAGAAGAGTTGGACGGACTTAATGAACGTGCCAAATCCTGCGGCGCTACTAAGCTTTACATCGAAGATGTTATCGATGAATTCTGTAACGAATATGTAGTTCCATGTGTACAGGCACACGCAGTATATGAGAATAAATACTTATTAGGTACATCCATGGCAAGACCGGTTATCGCAAAACGTCTTGTTGAAATTGCAAGAAAAGAAGGCGCTACCGCTATCTGCCACGGTGCTACAGGTAAGGGTAATGACCAGATCCGTTTCGAACTCGGTATCAAAGCTCTCGCTCCTGATTTGAAGATTATTGCCGCTTGGAGAAATGACAAGTGGACCATGAATTCCCGTGAAGAAGAAATCGAATACTGCCGTCAGCACGGAATCAACCTTCCGTTCTCAGCAGATTCCAGCTACAGCCGTGACCGTAACTTATGGCACATCAGCCACGAAGGTCTCGAATTGGAAGATCCGGCAAACGAGCCTAACTTCGATCATTTATTAGTTCTTGGAACCACTCCTGAAAAGGCTCCTGATGAAGGTGAATATGTAACCATGACATTTGAAAAAGGTATTCCTACTTCCGTTAACGGCAAGCAGATGAAAGTTTCCGATGTTATCCGTACATTAAACGAACTCGGCGGCAAACACGGAATTGGTATTGTAGATATCGTTGAGAACCGTGTAGTAGGTATGAAATCACGTGGTGTATACGAGACACCGGGCGGAACTATTCTTTACGAAGCACACCAGCAGCTTGAAGAATTAATCTTAGACCGTGATACATATGCCATGAAGATGGATATGGGTAACAAACTTGCACAGATTGTTTACGAAGGTAAATGGTTCACACCACTTCGTGAAGCTGTACAGGCATTTATCGAATCCACACAGCAGTACGTAACAGGTGAAGTAAAGTTCAAACTCTACAAAGGTAATATCATCAAAGCCGGAACTACTTCTCCATATTCTTTATACAATGAAAGCATTGCTTCCTTCACAACCGGTGATTTATATGACCACCACGATGCAGAAGGTTTCATCAACTTATTCGGTCTTTCATGCAAGGTTCGTGCAATGAAAATGCAGGAAGCACAGAATAAATAAGTAACTGTTTACTAAAGGATTATGATTGTAATATAATAGACATAACATTTCAGCCGGATATTATACAATGTCCGGCTGAATTATTCGGAGGATTACCATGAATGTTATCAGTATATTGGCTATTTATATCATTATCGTTAATCTGATAGGTTTTGCTCTTATGGGAATTGACAAATACAAAGCCATCAAACGCGGTTTCCGTATCCCCGAAGCCACATTATTCACCGTTGCAATTATCGGTGGCAGCATCGGTTCTATTATCGGCATGTATTTTTTCCGTCACAAAACAAGACATTGGTATTTTGTATACGGAATGCCTGCCATTCTGATTCTTCAGATTGCCCTGATTTTTTATGTTATTAACGGTCCGTTTGAGATAGCATTTCTGTAAAAGTGAGGGTTTCCATGGCAAAATCATTATCCATAGCACTTTTTGATACCAATTTTGGTGAACGCAAACAAATGGAACGTCTATTGGACCGCGAATCCGACAGACGGGGAGAAACCTGTTCCATTTACACTACTACATTTGGAAACAAAGATACGCTGTTAAACACACAGCGTATTTATGATGCCTATTTTCTGGACCTCCCGGATGAACAGTATTCTGCCTATGATTTGGCAAAAGACTTGCGGTTAAAGGATATTGCATCACCGATTATTTTCCTTTGTTCTTCCATGAATTACAGGGAATGCGGCAAGGAACTTTCCAATACTTTCTTTATGGACAAGCCCGTATTTGTTGCGGACTTAACGGCTATGACAGAAGAATTGTTGCAACAAAAAGCAGAGAATTATGTCCCGGCAATCGAAATCCGTGATATTGCAAAGACCCATTATCTTACCGAACGAGAAATTGTCTATTGTGAAAATATCAAGCACACCCGCAATATCACCATCCATCTGCAGGACGGCGGTACGATGTTTACCGAAAATGACATCGACAACCTGCTGAGTGAACTTGAACCGCTTGGCCAGTTCTTTATGGCCAATAACCAAATTATCGTCAATGCCAGATATGTTGATAAGACAACGTTTTTTAGGGTCTATCTGAAAAACGGTAAATCATTTAAAAGGAGTTATTTGACATGATTTTATGTAAGATTACGGACAAGAAAGACTTTATGGGAAAACTGCTTGCCGGAGAAACATTTGATTCCTTTTTACTAAAAGAAGCAAGTATACATAGTTTTGTTCCTTATCTGATAGACGGGCATATCAATAAAGCATTCTTTAATGATGAAACGGACGATTCTATTTCTTTTACTGCTTACGATTATGCACAGTGGAAGGACATACGTCCCGTTTGTTTTGATTTGATTAAAGGCAGACGTACCCCTACAAAATTTATGTTTGTACTCTATTTAAAGCCTGAAGCCATGGATGCCATGTTTGACAAAGCCGGTATCAGCGCTTCAACCTCTCTTGTTCAAAACCTGATTCTTAACATCCGCTTTGAACAGGGAGAAATGAGTATTACCACAGGCATAGATTATTCCGGTTTTACATTGGACAAATCAGCCGAACAGCTTTGGGATACTACAACCATTAAGTTTTTAGATAAAAAGGAGATTTCCTATGAAAATATACATTAATCAGATGGGATATCACCCCGACAGTGTTAAAACCGCCGTACTTACACAGGATGCGGGTGCCGGCGCTTCTCCTCAAGCCCCCGATATCGTGCAAATATGCTCTGTTAACGGAACCTGCATCTGCGAAAAAGAGCCTACTTTTTTCGGTTTGGACAAGTCCTCCGGAGATTATGTATGGCATGTCAGTTTTTCCGAAATCAACACTCCGGGGACCTATATTGTAAAATCAGGGGATAGCACTTCTTATCCTTTTGAAATAGAAACCGGTTTATATAACAGCCTGCATACCTTACTTAGCAAAATGCTTTATTTCCAGCGATGCGGCATGGATTTATTGCCCGAATACGCAGGACAATTTGCAAGAACAAAATGCCACACGGCTTCCTCCGTACTTTGGAGTGAATATAAAAAATATCTGGCAGGCGAAATAGAATCTGAAGACATGCAACATTTTGATATCCGCGGAGGCTGGCATGACGCCGGCGATTACGGTCGTTACTCCACGGCGGCAGCTGTTGCTTTAGCGCATATTCTCTATGCATACCATTTTTTTCCGGATGCATTTGATAAAAGCCTGAATATTCCGGAAAGCGGCAACGGAATGCCGGACATTTTAAACGAATGCCTATACGAACTAAAATGGTTACTGCAGATGCAGGATGATGCGGGAGGCGTTTATCACAAACAGTGCACTCTCCGTCATGCTAATTTTGTAATGCCGCATGAAGATACCAATCAAATGATTCTATATCCGGTTTCATCCATGGCAGTTGCAGATTTTACGGCAATAATGGCACTTGCCTACAGAATCTACTATCCATATGACAACGATTTTGCAACACAGGCATTACAGGCAGCTTTAAAATCCTATGATTGGTTAGAAAAACATCCTGAATTCATCGGTTTTACAAATCCTGAAGAAACCAATACCGGTGAATACGATGACACAAATGACATAGACGAAAGGCTGTGGGCAGCCATGGAATTATACCGATGTACAGGCGAAAAGCACTACTTAACAGATGCAAAAACGCTTTTTGATACCTTGGATATAACGACCGAATTCGGCTGGGGCGATGTCAGCGGATTTGCAGGCTGGGCCTTGCTGGAACAGGAGTTCATGCCCAAAGCCGGTATTTCAGAAGAATATTACGCCGACACCTTAGAAGCCGAGTTTGCCAAAGTCTATCGCCATGAATTTCTTACCGAAGCAGACCGTGTACTTGATATCATCCGCAAGAGCGGTTACCTTTTGGATTTATCCCCTAATGAATTCTGCTGGGGAAGCAATATGGTCGTTTTAAATAGGGCAATGCTCCTTAGCACCGCATATTTATTAGACAGCCAAAAAGCGTATGCGGATGCAGCCGTGTACCAAATGGACTATATTTTAGGAGTGAATGCTGTCGGCTACAGCTACATAACCGGAGTCGGTGCCAATTCTTTTTGTCATCCGCACAACCGTGTCACAGAGGCAGACGGCATTGATGATACCATCCCGGGCTATGTATCCGGCGGTCCAAACGGCATACCGGCAGATGAGAAAGCAGAATGGTTAATCCGGCCCGGTACTCCACCTATGAAATGCTACCTGGACATCTGGGAATGTTACTCCTTAAATGAGATTACCATTTACTGGAATTCCCCTGCTATTTTTACAACCGCATTCCTAAGCTGTCAAAAATAAGAATAATAAAAAACCCGTTCATGCCGGGCGCACGAACGGGTTTTTCTATTTTTTCATCTTTGTATCAAATACGAGGCTTGCCAGATAACTGAAAATCAGTGCGGCAGCTGTTCCTATCGCACCTGCTTTAAGACCTCCGGAAAAGAGTCCAAGGAAGCCTTCTTTATCTACGCCCTCCATAACACCTTCCATCAATATCTTACCAAATCCAAGTAGCGGAACAGAAATCCCTGCGCCGGCATATTCCTGAATCGGCTCAAATATACCGATAAAATGCATAATTGCGCCGGTGCATACCAAAAGAACCATAATTCTTCCCGGCAACAACTTCGTTTTTTCCATTAATATCTGTACGAGAGCACAAACAAGTCCGCCCACCCAAAATGCATTAATATAGTCCATCATAATTACCATCCATTCTGTTAATAATGATAGTATTATCTTAAATAAGCCATATTATGCATGTCTATTTATTAATTCATGTTTTAACAAACGCCGCTTATTGGTTTGTCTTTTGAGGCATCTGTGCAAGCAACACAGCCACAAATACCAAACTGCAACCGATTAATTCTTTGCCCGATAATCCCTGCCCCAAGATCAGCCAACCTGCCAATGCCGAGAATACCGATTCCAGTGAAAGAATTAATGATGCAACTGTCGGATCCATATTTTTCTGTCCTACAATCTGCAATGTATATGCCACTCCGCAAGACATGACACCTGCGTACAAAATCGGCAGATATGCAGCGAGAATATCTTTTATCTGCGGATTTTCAAATAAGAACATCAAAATTCCGCATAATATTCCGCTTGTAAAAAACTGGATGCAGGAAATCGTAACGCCCTCACCCTTAGGTGAAAAATAGTCAATCACCAGAATATGTACAGAGAAAAGCACCGCACAAATCAGTACCAGAATATCTCCCTTATTAATACTGACCCGTCCTGAAATACTCAATAAATAGAAACCGATAACCGCAATCACACTGCTGACCCATACAATCGGAGCCACTCTTTTTTTCATAAAGATTCCCAGAATCGGAACAATAATAATATAGAGTGCGGTAATAAATCCTGCCTTACCGACTGTCGTATGCATAATTCCGAATTGCTGGAAATTACTCGCCACGCACAAACAAATACCACACCAAATACCACCGATTACTGTATTCTTCTTATATTCTTTTGCCTCTTCTGCAGTCTTATCTGCCCGGTTTTTCTTTCCGAGAATCACTACTAACGGAATCAAAACCAAACCGCCGATAATACTTCTTACGCAGTTAAATGTGAAAGGGCCGATATAATCCATCCCCACACTTTGTGCCACAAAGGCAACGCCCCAGATGAATGCCGTTAAAAGCAACTCTGCGGCGCTGATAGCCTGTTTTTTCATATTTGTATCCTTCCTGCAATCTCTGTCACAATATCACGAATTGCCTTACCGTGACAGTCCACAGTTATTTCTGCATATTTTTCGTATAACGGAATCCGTTCTTCATAAAGATCATAAAGAGACTGTCCTTCTTTTACGGCCACACCACGTTTGGCAAGGTCTCCCAAACGCTCCTCAATATCTTCATAAGGAAGTCTTAAGTACACGATGGTACCAATCTTACCCAAATGCGACATAGCTTCTTTGCCGTAAACAGCACTTCCCCCGGTTGCCACAACATGGTGTTCTACTTCTAAGGAAGCATTGACCTTATTTTCAATTGTAAGGAAACCTTCCAAGCCCTCTTGTGAAATAATCTCATGTAAAAGCCTGTCTTCCCTCTCCTGAATACAGATATCCGAATCCAGAAAACGGTATCCGAGATTCTTGGCAAGTACAACTCCTACCGTGCTCTTACCGCATCCCGGCATCCCAATAAGAATAATATTATTGTTTCCCATCTTATGTCCTTAATCCCGGCAAATTAGTATAAACAGGCAATTACTTCCACTTCACAAAGAACGTCCTTAGGAAGCTGCTTTACAGCCACACAACTTCTTGCCGGTTTCTGTGTGAAATATTTCTCATAAACGCCATTAAATGCTGCAAAATCAGCCATGTCTGCAAGGAAGCATGTAGTTTTTACTACATCTTCGTAACCACAACCGCCGGCAATCAATACCGCACCGATATTCTTCATCACCTGCTCTGCCTGTGCTTCAATGCCTTCTGCCTCTACATTGCCTGTTTCCGGATTAATCGGAATCTGACCTGAAGCAAATAACATCTTATTTGCAATTACTGCCTGTGAATATGGACCGATTGCTGCAGGTGCCTTATCTGTTGAAACTTTTTTAATCATAATCATATCCTCCTGGTTATCATAACGGACTTAGCCGCAAATAGTATTCTGT
>JAGATU010000037.1 GCA_017621115.1 Lachnospiraceae bacterium | reverse complement strand
TAAGACCGGTGGTGCAGGACTTATGTTTGTAACACTTCCTAAGGTATTTGAAGCGATGCCTTTGGGACAGTTTATCGGAGCTGCATTCTTTGTGCTTGTATTATTTGCGGCATTAACCAGTTCCATTTCCCTTATGGAAGCAATTACCTCCATCTTTATGGATAAGTTCAAAATGAAGAGAGTGCCGGCAGTTGTTCTTGTAACGGTTATCAGTATTTTATTAGGTGTTCCGTCTTCTCTTGGACATGGTGCGTGGGCCAATATTACAATCCTTGGTATGGACTTCCTTACATTCTTTGACTTTATCTCTAACAGTGTAATTATGCCGATTGTAGCATTGCTTACCTGTATCTTAATCGGATGGTTTGTAGGAACTAAGACAGTTGAAGATGAAGTAACTGTAAACGGTGAGAAGTTTACAAGAGTAAAGATTTTCCGTGTAATGACCAAATACATTGCACCGGTTTGTCTTGTAGTTATCCTTGTATTCTACACATTGGTTCAGTTTGGTGTAATTGCATATTAATTTTCAGATAAGAAAAAATAGAAAAGAGTGAGAAAAACAATATTTTGTTTGTTCTCGCTCTTTTTTTGTTGACAATCGACGGAAAAGTGATATTATGAACATATGAATAGATATTCATATGAAATGCCGATGTGCTTAGTGAGTGAGGTGATTTTATGAAGCGTGATATTGCAAAAGAACATGCGGAGAGTTGTGAACAGTGCCACCATCATGAAGATATAGTCAGACAGGTGGAAGAAAATATTCCTTGTGAAGAAGATATGTATGATTTGGCAGAGTTGTATAAGGTCTTTGGTGATACGACCAGAATTAAGATTTTATCGGTACTTCGTCTGCAGGAGATGTGTGTCTGTGATATTGCGGATTCGCTTTCCATGACCCAGTCTGCGATTTCACATCAGTTAAGGGTGCTTAAGCAGATGGATCTGGTAAAGAATCGTAGGGACGGAAAGACTATTTTTTATTCACTTGCGGATGATCACATAGCAGGTATATTGGATATGGGACTTGAACATATCAGGGAATAACAATTTATGAAAGAGAGGATTTTACTATGATTAAAACTTATATTTTAGAGGATTTGGATTGCGCACATTGCGCGGGCAAGATTGAGGAATCAGTTGCTAAGCTTGACGGTGTAAAGAAGAGCACCTGTACATTACTGACACAGAAACTGGTAGTGGATATTGAGGATGATAAGGCAGCAGGTCTTACAGCAGAAGTTAAAAAAATTGTTAAGAAATTCGAGCCGGATGTAGAGGTAATCGAGAAATAAAGGTTCGCTTTGAGGAGTCGGTATTATGACAAAAAAATTGAAAAAGCGGCTTAGAAAAATACTGATTGGTGCAACACTTTTTGCGGTCGCTATATTGGCAAATCATTTGATACCGTTTGTGGCAGACACAATTCTTGGGCTCATTCTGTTTTTGGCAGCGTATTTTGTAATTGGCGGTGATGTGATTAAGAAAGCCTGTATGAATATTGCAAAAGGACAGGTTTTTGATGAAAACTTTCTGATGTTGATTGCAACGGTTGGTGCTTTTTTTGTCGGAGAGTATCATGAGGCGGCGGCCGTTATGCTCTTTTACCAGGTCGGCGAATGGTTCCAGGCTTATGCTGTGAATAATTCAAGAAAATCCATTAAGGATCTTATGAATATCCGTCCGGATTATGCTAATGTACTTCGAGAGGGCGAAGAGGCGGTTGTATCGCCGGATGAGGTTGCAGTGGATGAGTTAATTGTGGTGAAGCCGGGCGAAAGAGTCCCGCTTGACGGTATTGTGGTAAAAGGTGCGACTACGCTTGATACGATGGCACTTACCGGAGAGAGTATGCCAAGAGAAGCCGCTGCAGGTGATATGGTTATCAGTGGGTGCATTAATTTGACCGGTGCTTTGGAAGTAAAAGTTACCAAAGTGTTTGCAGAGTCTACGGTGTCCAAGATTTTGGATTTAGTGGAAAATGCAACATCAAAGAAAGCACAGACGGAGAATTTTATCAGCCGTTTTGCAAAATATTATACGCCGGGCGTGGTTATTGCAGCAGCATTGGTGGCATTTTTACCGCCGCTTATTTTGCAGGAGAGTTTTTCGGTATGGCTATATCGTGCGTTGTCATTTCTGGTAATCAGTTGTCCCTGTGCATTAGTTATCAGTATCCCGCTTAGTTTCTTCGGAGGACTCGGTGGGGCAAGCAAAGCCGGTATTTTAATTAAGGGAAGTACGTATCTGGAACAGCTTGCCAATGCAGAAGTGGTAGTGATGGATAAAACCGGTACACTGACAAAAGGCAACTTTACTGTACAGAAAGTTGTGGCTACAGGTGACATGACAGAGAACGAACTGGTGGAACTTGCAGCACTTGCAGAGTGCCATTCCAAACATCCTATTAGTCTTTCTATTAAGGATTACTATGGTAAGGATACAGATGCATCAAGAATTGGCGAAGTTGAAGAAGTCGCAGGCTTTGGCGTAAAGGCAATTATTGACGGAATTACTTATTATGTCGGTAATGACAAATTAATGCGTCAGCAGGATGTAGATGTGCCGGAAGTTACACCGGTCGGAACAGTTGTATATGTTGCAAAAGAGGATGATTATCTCGGTTACCTCCTGATTGCGGATGAAATAAAAGAAGACGCGTTGGATTGTATCCGTGGCCTTAAGAAAAACGGCGTAAAGAAGATTGTAATGCTTACCGGAGACCGCAATGAGGCGGCATCTCATGTGGCAGAGGTTCTTGGAATTGATGAGTATCATGCAGAATTGTTACCGGGCGATAAAGTGGAAGAAGTTGAAAAACTTTTCGCTGCCAAATCCGAAAAAGGGCAATTGCTATTCGTAGGCGATGGTATCAACGATGCACCGGTTTTGGCAAGAGCAGATATCGGAATCGCCATGGGAGGCCTTGGTTCAGATGCGGCAATTGAAGCAGCGGATATCGTTATTATGACAGATGAACCGTCTAAAATCGTTAAGGCAAAGGCAATTTCCGTGAAGACGCTCTCGATTGTGCGTCAGAATATCGTGTTGGCACTTGGAATTAAATTATTGGTATTGGTACTTGCGGCACTGGGATTGGCTTCCATGTGGGCGGCGGTATTTGCGGATGTAGGCGTGGCATTTATTGCGATTTTAAATGCGATGCGTGCAATGAAGGTAAAGGAATAGAGCCGAAGAACGGAATGATACGATAGAGTATTGAGAAGGTAGAAAAAAAGGAGAAACCTATGGAAAAATTCATTCTTGCGATAGATCAGGGGACGACTAGCAGCAGGGCAATTATTTTTAATAAGGACGGCGAAATCGTAGGAAGTGCCCAGAAGGAATTTACCCAGTATTTTCCAAAGGCCGGTTGGGTAGAGCATGATGCCAATGAAATCTGGATTTCGGTTGTAGCCGTGTATATGGAGGCTCTGGCAAAGGCTTCCGTTAAGGCAGACCAGATTGCGGCAATCGGTATTACCAACCAAAGAGAGACCGCGGTAGTTTGGGAAAAAGAAACCGGACGTCCGATTTATCATGCGATTTGCTGGCAGTCGCGCCAGACTGTGGATATTTGTGATAAACTCCGTGCAGACGGTTATGAGGATATGATCCGTGAAAAAACGGGATTATTGATAGATCCGTATTTTTCAGGAACAAAAGTGAAATGGATTCTGGACCATGTGGAAGGAGCAAGGGAAAGAGCCGAAAAAGGCGAGTTGCTTTTTGGAACCATTGATTCCTGGCTGGTGTATAAACTGTCGGGAGGAGCAGCTCATGTGACGGATTATACCAATGCAAGCCGTACCCTTTTGTACAATATTTATGATTTAAAATGGGACGATGACCTGCTTAAGATGTTGGATATTCCGAGGTGCATGCTTCCGGAAGTAAAGCCTTCTTCCTGTGTCTATGCACATACGGTGAAGCATCATTTTAACAATAGCGAAGTGCCGATTGCGGGAATAGCCGGAGACCAGCAGGCTGCGCTTTTCGGACAGATGTGTTTTAAAGAAGGGATGGCAAAGAATACATATGGTACGGGCTGTTTCCTGTTAATGAATACCGGAACTACACCAATCCGTTCCAAGCATGGTCTGATTACAACAATTGCCTGGGGCATGGACGGTAAAGTAGAGTATGCACTTGAAGGCAGTGTATTTGTAGCCGGAAGTGCCATCCAGTGGTTAAGAGACGGTCTTCGTATGATAGAGACAGCACCGCAGAGTGAAGAGTATGCATCCAAAGTGGCAGACAGCGAAGGCGTATATGTCGTACCTGCTTTTGTGGGCCTTGGTGCACCTTACTGGGATGATAAAGCCAGAGGTGCGGTATTTGGTATTACCCGTGGCACTTCCAAGGAACATTTTGTGCGTGCCACACTGGAGTCTTTGGCATACCAGTCACGTGACATTATCGAGGCCATGGAAAAGGATAGCGGTATTGCGCTTACTACTTTAAAAGTGGACGGCGGGGCTGTTAAGAATAATCTTTTGATGCAGTTCCAGTCAGACATTTTAAATGTGCCTGTAGAGCGCCCTCTTGTAAATGAGTCAACAGCTCTTGGTGCAGCGTATCTTGCGGGATTAGCGGTTGGATTTTATAAGAGTAAGGAAGAACTTACGGATAATTATAAGAAAGAAAGACTCTTTACACCTGCTATAGATGAAGAAAAAAGAGATGAACTGTATAAAGGCTGGAAACGGGCTGTAAAGGCAGCTTGTGCATTCCATGAGTAACGGTAGCAATGGCATATAGATATGAAAAAGAAGTGGCGGTTCCCATCATGGGAACCGCCTGTTATTTATTATACACTCACTTTTCCTGCAACAACCTGCTTATAGTCTTCATAATTCTTAGCAAGCAGTGCCGGTGTATCCAGTTCATACGGACATTTACTCTTGCACTGTCCGCAATTTAAACAGTCCTCAATCTTCTTCATTTTGGCCTGTACTTCTTCGGTTAACTGCAGTTCTGAAGGGGAACGGCGAAGAAGGAGTGACATTCTTGCGCAGTTATTAATTTCAATGCCGACAGGGCATGGCATACAGTAACCGCAGCCGCGGCAGAATTCGCCGGACAGTTCCTTACGTTCTGCCTCAATGAAAGATTCCAACTCAGGAGTCATGCATGGCGGATTGTCTATGTAGGAGATGAATTCATCCAGTTCATTCTCGCGTTGCACACCCCAGATAGGAAGTACGTTATCGTATTGTGCGAGGAATGCATAAGCGGCAGCAGAGTTCGTAATCAATCCGCCGGATAATGCTTTCATGGCAATAAAGCCCATATTCTTTTCTTTGCATTTTTCAACCAGTGCGAGTTCTTTGTCGCCGGAAAGATAGCAGAATGGGAATTGCAGAGTCTCATAAAGTCCGGATTCGATTGCTTCTTCCGCCACGGATAAACGGTGATTGGTAATACCGATATGACGAACCTTTCCCTGTGCCTTTGCCTCAAGTATAGCTTCGTAGAGGCCGCTTCCGTCTCCCGGTTTCGGGCAGAAGGCCGGGTTGTGGAACTGGTATAAATCCACATAGTCTGTTCTAAGATTATTAAGGGAAGTCTCTAAGTCCTTCCAAAAGGCTTCGGCGGTAGTAGCGCCAGTCTTGGTTGCAATATAAACTTTGTCGCGGATGCCTTCTAAGGCTTCGCCGAGTTTGCATTCGCTGTCTGTATAAAATCTTGCGGTGTCAAAAAAAGTAATTCCCGCATCATATGCTTTTTTAATCAAATGTACGGCATTTTCAGTGGTGATACGCTGTATCGGGAGCGCACCAAAGCCGTTTTTATTAACGGTAATTCCGGTTGTACCGAGTGTTACAGTCTGCATAAGGCCCTCCTAAATGGTAATAGTTGCATAAATTATAGCATTTCAAGCGAAAATAGGAAATAGAGAGCTGTTTATAAATTCTTTATAGTTTCTTTCCGAATATATAATCAATGAATTATTGACTTGCAAAGTCAATATTGTTATATTACAGATAGAAAATAACGATAAGAGGAGGAGTATGTTATGAATATTTCGAAATTTACACAGAAATCCATGCAGGCAATTGAGCGATGCGAGAAATTGGCATACGAGTATGGGAATCAGGAAATTGAGCAGGAACATTTGTTATATGCTCTGCTCACTATAGAGGACAGTCTGATTGCCAAATTGATTGAGAAAATGGACATTAATTTGGAACATTTTCTGGATAACAGCCGCAGTCGTGTGGAAAAGCGCGTAAAAGTACAGGGCGGTCAGGTCTATGTCGGTAAGGATTTGAATCAGGTATTGATTCATGCCGAAGATGAGGCAAAACAAATGGGGGATGAGTATGTTTCCGTAGAGCATTTATTCCTTTCCATGTTGCATCATCCAAACAAAGAGATTAAGGCTGTATTTAACGAATACGGCATTACGAGGGAACGCTTTTTACAGGCGTTGTCTACAGTACGCGGTAACCAGAAGGTAACCAGCGACAACCCGGAAGCAACCTATGATACTTTGGAAAAATACGGACAGGATCTGGTGGAGCGTGCGAAGCAGCAGAAACTTGACCCGGTCATCGGACGTGATGCGGAGATTCGTAATGTCATCCGTATTTTAAGCCGTAAGACCAAGAATAATCCGGTATTAATCGGTGAGCCCGGTGTCGGTAAGACGGCGGTTGTGGAAGGTCTGGCACAGCGTATCGTGCGTGGTGACGTTCCACAGGGGCTTAAGGATAAGAAATTATTTGCTCTGGATATGGGCGCGCTTGTAGCCGGTGCTAAATACCGCGGTGAATTTGAAGAGCGTTTGAAGGCTGTTTTAGATGATGTCAAAAACAGTGACGGACAGATTATTTTGTTCATAGACGAATTGCATACCATAGTCGGTGCAGGTAAGACGGATGGCGCACTGGATGCAGGCAATATGTTAAAACCGCTTCTTGCAAGGGGCGAACTGCATTGTATCGGTGCAACAACCCTGGATGAGTACCGCCAGTATATTGAGAAAGACGCTGCACTCGAGCGTAGATTCCAACCGGTCATGGTAGATGAACCGACCGTAGAAGATACGATTTCCATTTTGCGAGGATTAAAAGAGCGCTACGAAGTGTACCATGGTGTTAAGATTATGGATAACGCACTGGTAAGTGCGGCAACACTTTCCCACCGTTATATTTCCGACCGTTTCTTGCCGGATAAGGCGATTGATTTGGTGGACGAAGCCTGTGCGCTGATTAAGACCGAACTGGATTCCATGCCGACGGAACTGGATGAATTACAGCGCCGTATTATGCAGCTTGAGATTGAAGAGACTGCTCTTAAAAAAGAGGACGACAGACTCAGTCAGGACCGGCTGGCCCTTTTGCAGAAGGAATTGGCAGAGTTAAAAGAAGAATTTGGTAACCGCAAGGCACAGTGGGACAATGAGAAGACCAGTGTGGAACGGTTGAGTAAGTTGCGTGAAGAAATTGAGCAGATGAATACCGATATTCAGATTGCCCAGAGAGAGGGCGATTATGAAAAGGCGGCTGAATTAAGTTACGGTAAGTTGCCGGCGCTGAAAAAGCAACTTGAAATTGAAGAAGGAAAAGTTGGCGAAAAAGATTTTTCCCTGGTACATGAAAATGTGTCCGAGGAGGAAATTGCAAAGATTATTTCGCGTTGGACAGGAATTCCTGTTAGCAAGTTGACGGAGAGTGAACGTAATAAAACTTTACACCTGGATGAAGAACTGCATAAACGTGTGATTGGACAGGATGAGGGTGTTACAAAAGTAACCGAAGCCATTATCCGTTCCAAAGCCGGTATCAAGGACCCAAGTAAACCGATTGGTTCATTCCTATTCCTTGGACCAACCGGTGTTGGTAAGACCGAACTTGCCAAGGCGCTGGCGGCCTCCTTATTTGATGATGAATCCAATATGGTCCGTATCGATATGAGTGAGTATATGGAGAAATATTCCGTATCCCGCTTGATTGGAGCACCTCCCGGATATGTGGGTTATGAAGAGGGCGGTCAGCTTACCGAAGCAGTCAGACGTAAACCATATTCCGTAGTACTTTTTGATGAGGTGGAAAAAGCACATCCTGATGTATTCAATGTGTTGTTGCAGGTATTGGATGACGGCCGTATTACGGATTCCCAGGGAAGAACCGTAGACTTTAAGAACACGATTCTGATTATGACTTCCAATATCGGTGCGCATTATCTGCTTGAAGGAATTGAAGAAGACGGTACGATTAAGGCGGAAGCAGAAGAAATGGTTATGAATGATTTGCGTAATCATTTCAGACCGGAGTTTTTGAATCGTCTGGATGAGATGATTTTATTCAAACCGCTGACCAAGCAGGACATTGGTGGTATTATCCATCTGATTATTGCAGACTTGAATGAGCGTCTTGCCGATAGGGAACTGAAGATTGAATTGACAGATGAAGCCGCAGGATTTATCGTAGAGAATGGTTATGATCCGGTTTATGGGGCAAGACCGCTTAAGCGATACATCCAGAAATATGTGGAGACCTTAGCAGCGAAGTTAATCCTTAGAGATGAAGTTGCCGGTGGTGATACAATTTTGATTGATGTAAAAGATGGGGAACTGACGGCGATGCGCAAATAGGAGGAAATTAATATGATTCCAAAAGACCCGGTAATGCTGCTTAGTTTTATCAACTTAAAACTGCGTGATTATTATTCTTCATTTGAGGCTCTGTGTGATGACTTGGATGTGGATGGGAAAGAGATTATCGATAAGCTGGCAGGAATAAATTATCAGTATGATGCTGATAAGAATCAATTTGTATAATATTATTCTATGAAGTGATAAAAGGTAGGAATTGATAAAAGTTCCTACCTTTTTATCTTGTCTGTGCTATAATATTACAAAATGAAAGTTTTAGGAGTCATACATGGATTTATTCGAATACATGAGCAGTAAAAATAAAGAAAAGGAATCGCCGTTAGCGGCCAGAATGCGTCCGCGTACCTTGGAAGAAGTGGTGGGACAGCAACATATTATCGCAAAGGATAAGTTGTTGTACCGCGCGATTAAGGCAGACAAGATCAGTTCCATTATTTTTTACGGACCGCCCGGAACCGGTAAGACAACACTGGCAAAAGTAATTGCCGGTACGACCAGCTCTGAATTTATGCAGATTAATGCGACGGTTGCCGGTAAGAAAGACATGGAAGAGGTCGTTGCCAAGGCAAAAGAACTGCAGGGCATGTACCAGAAGCGCACCATCCTTTTCATCGACGAAATTCATCGTTTCAACAAAGGGCAGCAGGACTATCTGCTTCCGTTTGTGGAGGACGGTACAATTATTATTATCGGTGCAACCACCGAGAATCCCTATTTTGAAGTAAACGGGGCTTTGATTTCCCGTTCCATGATCTTTGAACTCAAGCCGATTGAAAAAGAAGATATTAAGACTTTAATCAAGCGTGCACTCACGGACAGTGAGCGAGGTATGGGTGCGTACGAAGCGGTCATTACCGATGAAGCGCTGGATGCCCTTGCCGATATCGCAGGTGGCGATGCCAGACATGCGCTGAATGCTATCGAGCTGGCTGTTATGACAACGGAGCGTAATGCAGAAGGCAAGATTGAAATTACCATTCCGGTCATTGAAGACTGTATTCAGAAGCGTGTGGTACGTTATGATAAATCAGGCGATAACCATTACGATACGATTTCGGCATTTATCAAAAGTATGCGTGGCTCCGATCCGGATGCGGCACTGTACTATCTGGCCAAGATGTTATATGCGGGAGAGAGTATTACTTTTATTGCCAGACGTATAATGATTTGTGCAGCGGAGGATGTGGGAAATGCAGACCCGATGGCACTTGTGGTAGCAACCAATGCTTCCATGGCAGTGGAAAGAATCGGTATGCCGGAGGCTCAGATTATTTTGGCACAGGCAGTTTCCTATGTGGCGACCGCGCCAAAGAGCAACGCCGCATGCAATGCTATTTTTGAAGCTTTGGATAAAGTAAAAGAAACAGGCAATTTACCTGTGCCGACACATTTGCAGGACGCCCACTATAAGGGAAGCGCAAAACTTGGTCATGGAATCGGATACAAATATGCCCATGATTATAAGAACCATTATGTAAAACAGCAGTACCTGCCTTATGAATTAACGGGTAGTGAATTCTACCGTCCGACCGGTAACGGTTACGAGGTTAAGATTCGTGAACATATGAAACGGATTAAGAGCGAGGCGGAAGAGTAGAAGAGAAAAACGAAGGAGCGGATTAATAAATCCGCTCCTTTTTTGGTTTGTAATTTATGGATATGTAATAACCCAATCAGTAAAGTGAATGCGAGGTGCATCAGCTTCATCAGAGGTGGTGGTGTATGGACCATATGTACAGCCGACAAAGCCACCTGCAAGTTCCGAAGAAAGAAACGCAGTGTCAATTTCGTCTGCAACGAGTACATCATTTGCTAAGAGAGAGGCTTTTCGTCTGTTTCCGACGAGGGAAAGTGTAATGCCTTCTTTTGCGTCTGTGTTCCATACCGGTCCGAGATTACATTCGCCAAGTGTGGTAACGGCACCTTTTTCGTTTTTGGTTGCAGTGACAACCTGATCCGCTCCGTTGTTTGAAATCATAAGAGTGAGGTAGTTGTCATCGCTATGGATATAGAGCAGTCCGGCTTTGGCAGAAGAACTATCAAACGGTTTTACCTTGATATCTACACGGAATGTATATTCCTGCTGACGGATTCCTATGTAGGAAGAAGTTTTATCGCGATTATCCGGTGTTGCTGTTGACGGTGCCAGAGATATCTCGTTTTCGCCTTCGATATTGTACATTCCCGGAACAGGATGACGGAAAGTCATGAGTCGCTTGTCGAGGGTATCTGTATAGCGTACACGGATTTCCTTTTCAAAGCATTTTTCTCCGGAAAGATTGTCCACACATGGAAGGTTAATTTCCTGTTCAAATTGAACCTGTCCAATTCCCGGATTTACAACAGGCCATCCGTCTTCCCAGATTACTTCGGCGATAAATGTTTCACGGCCAAGTTCTGTGATTCCGTCAATCGGTCTGGTACCGAGCATGATTAAATACCACTGTCCGTCTTCTGTGTCGACAAGGTCACCATGTCCGATGTTCTGGATGGCACTTTTTTTGCCGAGGTGACGATGTGTCAGAAGCGGATTACATTTAAAGTTTTCATAAGGACCGAGCAGGTTTTTGCTGCGGGCAACAGAGATGCTGTGCTCAAAGCATGTTCCCATCTCTGCACAGGTGATATAGTAATAGTCACCGATGTGATAAAGATGAGGTCCTTCTACCCAAACACATTCTTTCATGGAACCGGAATAAAGGGAGGTGACTTCTCCAATCAGTTCACCATTTTCTAAATCAAGCTCTTGAATCCATACTTCGCAGTCGCCATAGAACTTGGCATCCGGTTTTTGTCTCTGACCGACGTAGTAGCACTTGTCACCTTCAAAGAAAAGAGATGGATCGATTCCGCCATCCTGTCCTTCAGGAACTTTCAGCCAGATTGGATCAGACCAAGGACCGGCCGGATCAGTTGCGGTTACATAAAAGTTTCCGCCATCGTCAACATTTGTTGTGATCATATAGAAGACACCGTTATGATGACGGATAGTCGGGGCAAAAATACCACGGGACATTTCTGCTTTATTGAGTGGCAACTGGCTTTCGCGTTCTAAAACATTTCCGATTTGTACCCAGTTAACAAGGTCACGGCTGTGAAATACCGGTACTCCGGGAACGTAGGAAAATGTGGAATTTACAAGATAAAAATCTTTGCCGACCCTGCACACGGACGGATCCGGATAAAAGCCGCGTAAAATAGGATTTTGTGCTATCATGAAAGACCTCCTAAACTGTATGATATTTTCATAGTATATGAATTAATATTATACCGAAAGTTGGGGCAAAAAACCATCGGTAAATTATATATTTTTATCTTACAATTTATATATTTTTCAATATTTCTTTTCTCTGATATATAGTTTGTCAGCAATGACTTTCGTATCATAAATTGATGTGATATTATATAGGAGATTGAGAGGGAAAAAGTAAGGCACAGAGGAAAGTGAAAATGACAGTAAAGTACATGGAAAATACTAACTTAGCAATAATCTTGGACTTGGACGGAACACTCTGGGACTCCACGGGATGTGCCTGTGATATTTGGAATCGGGTGCTTGAAAAGCATGATGATATTTCATTTCGGATGACAAAAGAAAAAGCGGAACAGCTGATGGGAAAAACAATGGAAGATATCGGTCTGATTCTTTTTCCTGAACTTCCTGCTGATGCAAGAAATGCCATTATAGATGAATTCGGGGATGAAGAGGTAAAGTATCTTACGGAAAACGGGGCGATACTATACGACAGTCTTGAAGAGGTTTTAAAGGAACTGTATGCGGACTATAAGTTGTACATTGTGAGTAATTGTCAGGACGGATATGTGCCTGCCTTTTTACATGCGCACAAATTGGGTCAATATTTTATGGACATTGAAATGTCCGGACGGACAGGTCTTGATAAGGGTAGTAATATTAAGTTGATTATGGAAAGAAATAACATAGAATCGGCGGTTTATATTGGTGATACAGAAGGAGATGAGAAGGCGGCGCGTTTTGCCGGGATTCCATTTATCTATGCAAAATATGGTTTTGGAAATGCGGTATCACCGGATGAGGTGATAGCAGATATTCGTGAGTTGCCGGAGTGTATACGCGGTCAAATGAAAAACTAAATTCTACTTTGAAGAAATGAGAGGGCAAAAAAGCAGTTTAGATCGAATTTTACAGTGGAAAAGTATTTTATTATGTAGAAAAATACGATATAATTCCGACATGCAGTTATTTTTAGTGTGATTTTATTGCATGCTAAATAGACGGCTGAAAAAATATGTGCAAAAGTAAATTCCACCCGCCAGTATAGGGAAATATGGGGTTAACAGTCTGCGCATTGGTTTATTTTTTAAAGAGTGCTGGTTTTAATAGGACTTCGTCTGGGGAGACTTTTTCTAGTCCTAATGATGCCAGTACTTTTTTATTTATCAGTATTGTTGCAAGGTCAAAAGGCGATGCACCGTTTAGGTTATCTCTGGCAACACTATTGATATGATTAGTCAGTTTTTTTACATCTTCATCACTTAAATATGAAAAACTCTTTCCTTTTGGAAGAACATACCGAATAAATTCATGGTTCTTTTCTAATCTTCCTTTTTGATTGGAAACATAAGGGTCACAATAAAAAATGTAGGTTCTACGTCTGCCGGAAGAGGTAAATTCCAAAGCGGAAGGATTTTTGAACTCCGGACCGTTATCAGTTAGAATGACAGGAAATGTATTACGGAACAGGTGAGGGCCTAGTTGTTCCGTAAGTCTGTCAAAAACCTGTTGTACATATATTTGTTTTCCTTGAGGTAGAAGAAAAATCAGCATAAAAGAAGAGTTCCGAAAGAGCATGGTAAGGAAAACTTTTCCCCCGTTATTAGAGCCTTTAACGGTATCCATTTCAATTACTTCAGCATCAGGGTGAGCCTCAATAAAACGTTCAAAGTCTTTGTATGTACGGCGATTACGATAAGTCTGTTTTATATCCTGATAGCCTTCTTTTCGGTGTTTTCTGTACCGCCGTTTAAAACGGACACGCCGTGGAAGATCAAGATTGCGTGCTACCAGAAGACGTTGGTCAACGTAATTATAAAGAGTTCTTCTTGAACAAAAGATATCATTCGCATGGGTGGCAAAAATGTGTCCCAGAGGCTGCCCTTTAAGGATTAAAGGAGAAACCAGGTTGTCTAAATCCTGTAACTGTTCGGGAGAGCAATTGATGCCGCTTCTGGAGCCGGATAAGGTTCTACGGTAACGGGAATCGGCATTTCTGGCGTGATAATAATAGTGTGGATGTTTGCAGGTAAGAATGTCAGGGCACCCGTTACAAACAAAGGGAGCCTTTTGGATACGTTTACAATAAAAAGGCTGGTAATCACGGCAGTAAATATGGCAGTTTTCGTCGTTACAGAACCAACAACTTTTCATACAGATGTTATCACCGCAGATATGATGGACATCACATTTGGGAGAATGGATACAATCATTTTTGTTCTGAGAAGTCTGCTTTGGTGTAGTACGATGCAGTTTTATCTCCTTAGAAATAGTAGAAGGATCTTTGTGCAGGGTGGTAGCCATCTGACGGAAGCTTAGACCTTGTAATAAAGCCTGTTCTATAAAGCAACGGTCAGACAGGGTTAGATGTTTTTGATTACCTGGAATAGATTTACTCATAGTACTCCTTTCTGCGCAGACCGGTAATCAATTTCATAATAGAACTGTGCAGGAGTAAATTCTACATTTTGATAAAAACATAATAAAATGTGTAGAATTTAATTTTTCACTTAAGG
>JAGATU010000036.1 GCA_017621115.1 Lachnospiraceae bacterium | reverse complement strand
GTTTGTACAGTGACTTGTCGTCAGTTTCCTAACTTGACATTCGCTCCACGGAAAACCTGCCACGAGGGCAGCAACCTCACGCTTCATAGCTATCATGCCACAGCAATTGATAGTATACATGATGTTTTACAATCATGCAAGAGTTTTTTTCTATCTTTTTTACAATTTTTTGCACAAAAGTTTGTACAAGATATACATATCAAAATATAGTATATTTCCAACTAAATATAGTGGTTCTTCTAATGTTCCACCACATTCGGAAGAATTTCATCAATATCCATGTAATAATTCTTGTAATTATTGTAATCGTTGCGATCCAGATAAACCCTCACCTGCTGTCCTATCAGATTATTACCGGGATACTTTTTAAGGTTCCTGCTTTTAAAAATATGTAAGGTTCCGGTTTCATCAGTGTATCCGCATCTAACCACGTACGGATGTCCATGATTACCGTACTGGATATTAAAATTCTGATTTACATCCAGCACTTCCGCATATATATAGTAGCCTTCTGCCAGTAAGCGGTTGCATCGGTTACGTTTCTTCAATTCAAGAACCAGGAAAAGAATTCCAAGGGCAAGGAATATACTTCCCAGACCGGCAAACATAATTACAAAAACACTAAAAGAACCATCTACCTGCATCAATCCCAAACCGGCAATAATACCGATAGGAAGAAATGTTACTCCTAATATTGTAAATGTGATGGCTACAATCATCATCGCACTAAGTCCCATTTTTACTTTTCGTTCCATAATCGCATTCTCCTTTTAAATATTTTTACCGTTTTATTCATCTTTGTACACCCATTGGTCTAGAGCCGCACCACTGCTGTCATTAGGCCTCTGAACAAATCCAAACTGCTCGTAAAAACTTTCTCTTCCTTTTGCAGCCATTAAAAACAACTTTACCACAAAATCGTCTTCCATCTGTGATTTCAGATAATGAATCGATTGCTTCATCATAGTGCTTGCAATCTTTTGGCCCCGGTATGCTTCGTCAACAATCACATCGGAAATATACGCACAATAATCACCGTTCCAAAGAATCCGCATTATCCCGATTACTTTGTTATCATCCCAAACACAAACCGAATAGAAACAATTATTCACCGCATTTTCGGCCTGCTTCCGGGATATTTTCATCCATCCTGCCATTTCACGAAGTCGTAAGTAATCATCAACCGGGATCTTGTTTTCATATCTAATCATCTACTGTTCCCCTTTCTCTGATTATCCCCTACTATTACTATTCAATATCACAATTGAGCCCAGCACCAATATCATACCAAAAGCATTCACAAATGTCATTTCTTCTTTATATATAAGAATTCCGAGCACCGTTGCCATTACCGGCTCTATAGATGCGATTACGGATGCCGTTCCGTTTTCCATACCGGAAAGTCCCTTTGTATAACACAAATATGGGAAAAGTGTTACAAACAGAATCATGAACGCTGCATATATACTAAGGCCCGGCCTCGTTTCTACTATATTAATAATAGAAGAAACATCTGCCATGAATACCGTCGCCAGTGTTGCGAACACAAATGTATAGAAAGTAATTGTCATGGAGTTGTAGCCTCTCTGCAGTGCGTATCGTCCGAAGATACTATAAAGAGCATAACCGAATCCTGCACCAAGTCCGACAAGCACTCCTTTAACATTTAAGGTCCCACCGCCACCAATTACTCCGGATACCAGCACGCAACCCATGAATGCGATTGCCAATGCTGCCACTTTCTTTTTTGTCATTTCTTCTTTAAATAAGAAAGAACTCATTATCATTACAAATGCCGGAGCAGTATACAACAGCACTGCCGCAACTGACAAAGACGTCAATGTTATAGTTTTGAAATAACAGAAGTTAAAGAACGAGACACTGAGCGCACCCGTTCCCACAAAGCACCAGATATCTTTTACTCTTACTTTTAGTGCCTTTCTGTCAAACAATAATAATCCGACCAGCATTACTGCAAATGTGACAACTCCTCTAAGGAAGCAGATGTCCATTGTTTCAAGACCAATTTCATTTAATGGTCTGACAAGCAAACCCATACATCCCCACATACAGCCGGATGCAAGCACTAATAGTACAGACGATGTCTTCATTACAATTTCTTTCCTTTTCAAGTTATGCAAAACAACTGCCGGAGTATATTACCCCGGCAGCCAATTATCTTCATTTATAATATCAATCTTACTTCAATCCTGCGATGTTTCCATTCTTAACATCTTCAAATTCCTGAAGCATATCTGCAGTCGGTTCTTCTGTAAGAAGTGAAACTACCACGATACAGATCAAACTGAGTGCAAAACCAACAACCAGTGAGTAAAGTCCTGTTACGGTACCGAGTGTCTGTCCGCCCACAAGCGGAATGTAATCCCAAAGGATGACCGCAAGTGCACCGGAAGCAACACCGGCAATTGCACCCTTCAAGTTGGTTCTCTTCCAGAACAACGCCATAACTACGATTGGACCGAATGCAGAACCAAGACCTGCCCATGCATTGGATACAAGACCCATGATGGAGCTGTTTGGATTAAGTGCGATTAAGTATGCCAAAACAGCAATTACAACTACTGTAACACGGCTTACAAGCATTGTCTTCTTATCATCTGCTTTCTTACCGAGTACGCCCTGGTAAATATCTTCCGCAACGCTGGATGCACTAACCAAAAGCTGTGAATCTGCTGTAGACATAATCGCTGCAAGTACACCGCAAAGGAAGATACCACCGATAATCGGAAGGTTGATATCTACTGTGAAAATCTTGATAATCATTTCAATGAATACATTTTCTTCCGCGCCATCCATCAATAGTGTAGGGAATAAATATGCACGTCCTATTACACCGATGATAACTGCAAACAATAAGGATAATGCAACCCATACAATTGCGATAACCTTAGATTTATCTAATTCTTTTTCATCCTTAACTGCCATAAAACGAACAAGAATATGAGGCATACCCATATATCCGAGACCCCATGCCAACTGGGAAATAATCTCAATAAAACTGAATCTGCCCGTACTTCCGCTCGCAAAAACATTTAGGAATGTAGCACTGTCAACACCTGTAGCTGCAAGTGCACCTGACACATCCCCACCGAGGAATGCAAACGCTGCAATCGGAATAGCTAATAACGCAATTAACATCAGAGAACCCTGAACAAAGTCCGTTGTACAAACTGCCCAGAAACCACCCATGAATGTATAAACAAGGATAACTACCGCACCGATTGTCAATGCAATCTTATAATCGATTCCAAAAATGGAATTGAATAATTTACCACCCGCTGCTAAAGCCGAAGCTGTATATACCAGGAAGAAAATAACAATAGTAATAGAAGAAACACCTAATAAAATCTTCTTTTCATCACGGAAACGGTTCTCGAAGAACATCGGTAATGTCAATGAATTGTTGGCACGGATGGTATATCTTCTAAGTCTCTTAGAAATAAACAACCAGTTACATACCGTACCGATAAATAAACCTACAGCAATCCAGCACTGGCCTGTACCGAGTGCATATACGGACCCCGGAAGACCCATAAGAAGCCAACCGCTCATATCGGATGCCTGTGCTGACAAGGCAGCCACAAATGCTCCTAAATTACGTCCTCCAAGGAAATAATCTTCTGTACTGCTATTATTCTTTGCACATACTGCACCAATTACTACCATTAATAATAAGTAGAGGGCAAATGCCAAAAGAATCCAACCTAATGAATCACTCATATCTTTCTCCTCCCCACGGTTATATATACCGTGACCATATTCTGTCGATAAGTGTCAAATAAAACACGAATTTGTTAAATTATAATATAGGCAGAAACACAAGTCAACACTTAGGCGGTGTAAATTTGTAATGCGTTACTATATTAAAGTATTATGGCAGAATTTCATTGACATATATTATAAATACAGATATCATTTAATTTAAGAAAATTTTAAAAAATGTATGAAGAGGGAGAAAGAACTATGTTTGAATCAATCAACAACATCTTGGTTGCAATTGATGATTTTGTATGGGGCGTTCCGCTCATCGTATTAATTCTTGCAACCGGACTGTTCCTCACAATCAGACTCAGAGGATTACAGTTCCACAAATTAATACTTGCTTTTAAGTACATGTTTAAAAATGAAAGCGAAGGCAAAGAAGGTGAAGTATCCAGTTTTGCCGCTTTATGTACTTCCCTATCCGCAACAATCGGTACCGGTAACATCGTTGGTGTTGCTACTGCTGTTGTAGCCGGTGGTGCCGGTGCATTATTCTGGATGTGGGTTGCCGCTATCGTTGGTATCGCTACCAAATATGCGGAATGTATGCTCGCCTGCAAATACCGTGAAGTAAAAGAAGACGGTCATATCGTAGGTGGTCCTTTCCTTTACATTGAAAAAGGTATGGGAAGCAACTGGAAATGGCTTGCTAAGACATTTGCTGTTTTCGGAATCCTCGCAGCACTTCTTGGTATCGGTACATTTACTCAGATTAACGGTATTACTTCTGCGGTAAATAACTTCTTTGATCCTAACAACGCATGGAGCATTTCCTTATTCGGTATGAACTATTCATGGACTGTTGTTATTGCCGGTCTTATTTTAACCATTTGTACAGCACTCGTAGTTATCGGTGGTTTAAAGAGAATTGCCAAAGTATCCGAAATCGTTGTTCCTTTCATGGCAATCATCTATATTGTTGCTGCATTAATTATCCTTCTTACACATGTTACTGCAATTCCTGCAGCATTTGTTGAAATCTTCCAGAGCGCATTCGGTCTTCGTGCTATGGCAGGTGGCGCACTTGGTGCTATGATGGTAGCAATGCAGAAGGGTATTGCAAGAGGTATCTTCTCTAACGAAGCCGGTCTTGGTAGTGCTCCTATCGCTGCTTGTACTGCAACCGTTGATGATCCGGTTAAGCAGGGTCTTGTATCCATGCTTGGTACATTTATCGATACAATCATTGTATGTACCATGACAGGTTTGGCAATTATCCTTACAGGTTCCCATACATATGCTGTAGAAAACGGACTTGAAGGTGTTGCTGTTACTTCCAGAGCATTTGAGATGGGACTTCCGTTCCCTTCACAGGTATCCGCATTCATCTTAATGATCTGTCTTGTATTCTTTGCATTTACTACTATTCTCGGATGGGATTACTACTCCGAAAAATGTCTCGAATACTTATTCAAAGGCAACATGAAAGTGGTTATGGGATATCGTTGGTTATACATCTTAGCAGTATTTATCGGACCTTTCATGACAGTAAGTGCTGTATGGACAATCGCCGATATCTTCAACGGTTTGATGGCTATCCCGAACTTAATCGCACTCATTGCATTAAGCGGTGTATGTGCTGTTGAAACGAAGAAATACTTTGATAATATGAGCAAATAATATACTTACATAGTAAAAACGGTATGTGCTTCAATGGCACATACCGTTTTTTATTATGAAAGCATATATTCACGACAAATCATGCCGCAGATTATCCGTTTATTCAATCACTTCATACTGCATCATCTCGTATGCAAGTTTAGTTCCTACATTAATACTATCCGGCAACAATGCCCTTGCCACGCATTTTTCTTCCGCATCCGGGTTTAAAAGTTGATTCAGATACGCATAATCACCATCTATTCTTCCCACTTCATAATCAATTCTCTCAAACATATATCTTCTCCTTATCAGCATTCATAATCTGAACTATCATTCTTTTGCACTTACTTCCGCTTCCATCTGCTTAATCAATTTCAGTTCACTAAGTCCAATCGGAACAGATAAAGCAAATGCACAAACATCAGCCACCGGCTGACAAACCTGAACACCAAACAATCCAAAACAATACGGCAATATGAAAATTAGCGGTATAAAGAATACTCCCTGTCTGGCCGCTGATATTAAGGAAGCCTTTCCTGCCCTTCCCACTACTTGAAGCATCATATTACACATGACAATCCATGCACTCAATGGAAATGTTAAGCAATGAAACCGAAGAGCCAGAGTTCCGATTCTTATAACTTCCAAATCATCTTTTCTGAAAATCGTAATAATCGGCTGCGCAAAGGCCATTGCCAATCCTGCCATCACAAGCAAAAATACAAATGAATATTTAACACAGAACCAGAAACCTTCTCTTACTCTTCCATATTTTTGGGCTCCGTAATTCATACCGCATACCGGTTGGAATCCCTGACCAAATCCAATCAGTGCTGAATTGGCAAACATTGACACTCGTGTCACAATCGACATCGCCGCAATCGCAGCATCTCCGGACACCCCACCGTAGGAACCCGCCGCATGATTTAACAGCATTCCTGACACACTCGCCAATCCCTGTCTGCAAAGTGACGGAAAACCACCTCTTGCCATTTCCCATAATATTGACCACTTGGGTCTGAAGTTTTTATACGAAATCCGGATATTTCCTCCTCTTGAACTTCCAATACAAAGCAATGTAAAACTTACCGCCTGACTGATAACCGTTGCAAGAGCCGCTCCGGCAACTCCCATATCAAATACAAAAATAAAAATCGGATCCAATACCACGTTTACAACCGCACCCGAAACAATTCCGACCATTGCATAAGCTGCGCTTCCCTGGAAGCGTAATTGGTTATTTAATACAAAGGACGACATAATAAACGGGGCTCCAACAAGTATAATCCGAAGATACGCTTTCGTATAAGGCAGAATCGTTGGGGTGGAACCAAGAAAAAGGGATATCGGTTCCAAAAAGATAAGTCCCGTAATCGCTATCACGATACCGGTAATAATTGCCATAAAGAAACCTGTGGAAGCCATTACAGCCGCATCTTCATATTCCCTTGCCCCAAGCTTCCTGGAAATGTAGTTTCCGCTTCCCTGTCCGTAAAAGAATCCGAATGCCTGGATAAACGCCATTACCGTAAAAACAATGCCGACCGCTGCCGTTGATTGTGTATTCAGTTTGCCGACAAAGAATGTGTCTGCCATATTATAAAATGCCGTTACCAACATGCTGATTATCGTCGGAACAGCCAATTCGCAGATCAATGACGGGACATGCTTTGTAGTCATATAATTGATTTTTTCTTCCTGTGTCATTCCTCTTACTGCCATAAATAAGTCCTCCGTCCAAAAACGGGCACTGCCATGCGGCAATACCCGTCGCCTATTTCATTATACGCCAATGCGTATCCAAATACCACCGAATACTTACTCTAATATTTTGGTCGATTCATAATCATCCGCTGTATTCTTGTTACGGACAATATCCTTGATAAATTTGTCCTTATGGGACGCTGAAATCATAGTACCGCTGTCAAGCGCCAAATCAATACTTCCGTCCGCTTTTTCCATAATTCCGTTAAAACGCACTACCAACTCTGCATCACAGCTCACACCGTCTGCCTGAATCAAAGTAACTCCGTACACAATTTTAATATCATTAATGTACTCACCGGCCGTAGCCATTGCACTCTCTTTGGCAACATTAAAATATGCTGAAATTACATAGGGATTCTTCCACTCAAAGGTAGTCTTTTTATTAATCCAGATAGGCATACGATTTGCTTCACTAAAAATACGTAAACCATACTCATTGGCGTCTGTAAAACATTCCGTTCCTGCCTTTACAAGCGTATCCAGCATCTCTTCTGTAATAACTTCAGGATCCATGACATAAGTGTCAATATTCTCAAGCGGATACTCTTTACAGTATCCATCCGCACCTGCTTCCACCTCATACCGATAATCAATGGCTTCATGCTCATCAAACAGGGCATCTACAATAATAACATCCCCTTTTTGATAATATTCTTTCGGACTGCGGATCTCAAAATCCATGGTCTGAATATAAGGATGTGTACTGTTATTTACCACTTCGGCCGTAATTACCGGTGAAGTCCCTTCAAATACAATCTCTACGTCCGAAAAAAGCTGTTCATATGTAATCATCTCTGCCTGGGGAAGATTCTCCACCGTAAAAGTAGTCGTAGCATCAGAAATCTTTACGTCAAGTTCTTCCGCCAATGCCTCATCGTAACTATATAAAATCTCGACCTGTTCCCCATTGCTTAAATTGTCTTCCTTGGAAAAACCAATCTCCACAGTGTCCAGCACTTCCTTAAACGCCTGTTCCTCCTGCGTCAGGGTACTGTCATCAATCTCAGCTTTTACATATCCTTTACTGTCATATCCTACAAGGGAAATCTTGGTAACCGCTGCCAAACTGTATACGGTACTGTTTGCAAAATACCAGATTCCAACACCTATTCCAACCAGACATACTATAATAAAAGAAGCAATCTTTATACGTAGTTCTGTCTTCCTGCTGATTCTTCTTTTCCTGCGTTTCTTCATAACTAAATAACCGTTTCCTTAATTTTCATTGTTAAATCTATGATGCAATCCGTAGCCTCCGGCATCTTGCCCGATGTCAGATATTCAAACAAAATATCAAGCGCCCTGGCTCCCTGTATCACCGGCTGCTGTCCGATAGTTGCCGAAATAACTCCCTCTTTTAACATAGCAATCGTGGTCGGAACCTCATCAAAAGTAACAACCTTCACATCCTTCTTGGATTCAATCACGGCTTTGCATCCGCCGTTAACACCCGCTGCCGTAAAAAAGAGTGCTCCAATATTGGGATATTTGCCCAAAATCTGCTTGGTAAGCGCATAACTCTCAAACTCATCATCGTGATTCTCTACTATCTCAGCAATCTGGATGTTCGGATAATCCTTATCCAGAACCTCGCGGAATCCCCTGATGCGCTCACTATGACAAAGGACATTTGACGAACCTGTCACAATAGCAAGTTCCGTATTTCCTTTCATCATAAGCCCGAAAATACCTGCTGCCATACGTCCGCTCTGGAAAAAATCACTTCCCACATATGCCAGACGCTTACTTCCTTCAATATCGGTATTGACCGTTACCACCGGAATCTGCATATCGGTAATCTCATCAATCTTCTCACGGATACGTTCATGGTTATACGGTGCAAGCAAAAGACCATTGACTTCTTCAGTCAGCAACTCATCAATCGCCTGTATCTGTGCTTCCAGATCAAATTCCACACGTTTGGTAACCGTAATTATCCCGTAATCTTCCAATTCCTGTGATTTGGCAAGAACACCTTCCATAACCTCATCAAAAAAAGGATTGTTCTCACTAAACAGGATAACACCTATCTTAAATTTCTTCTTGCGGGCTGCGAGTGCCAGACCGGCACGATTCGGTCTGTAATCCAATGCCTTCACAATTTCCATAACTCTTGCTGCCGTCTCCGCATTCACTTCGCCACGATGGTTCAGCACACGATCCACGGTTCCTCTGGAAACTCCCGCCAATTCTGCAATTTCTTTTATTGTAGCCATAATAAACCCTCACTATGCAATACCTTACATGAATTTACCCACCGTGTCAATAACCGTGCACGTACACATTTTGCACAAAAATTTTACAAAGTTTTCTACATGCAGGATAGTTGATTTTTCACTAAAACACTCGTATAATTACTATATATCGTGCACGTGCACGTAATTTCGTACTAATAAGGAGGATTTTCTATGTACTACATTGGTGTAGACCTTGGTACTTCTGCCGTTAAGCTGTTGCTTATGGACGGCGCAGGCAAGATTGCTAAGATTGTATCAAAAGAATATCCTTTATATTTTCCAAATCCGGGCTGGTCAGAACAGAAACCGGAAGACTGGTTTGAACAGACCATGGAAGGTTTAAAGGAATTATTAAGCGAATGCGACAAATCACAGGTTGCAGGCATCAGTTTCGGCGGACAGATGCATGGTCTTGTTATTTTAGACAAAGATGACAATGTTATCCGCCCTGCTCTTTTATGGAACGATGGCCGTACATATGAAGAATGTGATTATCTGAATAATGTAATCGGTAAAGATAAGTTATCTGAGTACACAGCTAACATTTCTTTCACAGGATTTACAGCTCCTAAGATTCTCTGGATTAAGAACAAAGAGCCTGAGAACTTTGCAAAAATTGAAAAGATTATGCTTCCTAAGGATTACATCGCATATAAATTATCAGGTGTACATTGTACAGACGTATCCGATGCATCCGGAATGCTTACATTTGATGTAAAGAACCGTTGCTGGTCCAAAGAAATGATGGATATCTGTGGTATCACAGAAGATCAGCTTGCTAAGGTTTATGAATCTTACGAAGAAGTAGGAACCGTTTTACCTGCAATCGCAGAAGAATTAGGTATCCCTACTACATGTAAGGTTGTTGCAGGTGCGGGCGACAACGCTGCAGCTGCTGTTGGTACAGGTACTGTTGGTGACGGTATGTGTAACATTTCCCTTGGTACAAGCGGAACTATCTTCATCTCATCCGACAAGTTCGGTGTTGATGAGAACAATGCTCTTCATTCCTTCGCTCACGCTGACGGACATTACCACTTAATGGGCTGTATGTTAAGTGCTGCATCATGTAATAAGTGGTGGATGGACGAAATCATCGGTACAAAGGATTACGCAGCAGAACAGAAAGCCATCGAGAAGTTAGGTGAGAACCACGTTTACTTCCTTCCATACTTAATGGGTGAACGTTCTCCTCACAATAATCCTAATGCAAGAGGTACTTTCATCGGTATGACAATGGATACTTCAAGAGCCGATATGACTCAGGCGGTTTTGGAAGGTGTTGCATTTGCACTCCGTGATTCTTTCGAAGTAGCCAAGTCCTTAGGTATTAAGATTGAACGTACCAAGATTTGCGGTGGTGGTGCTAAATCTCCTCTTTGGAAGAAGATTATTGCCAATGTACTCAATGTTAAAGTTGACGTTATCGAAAGTGAAGAAGGTCCCGGATACGGCGGAGCAATGCTTGCAGCTGTAGCATGCGGTGAATACGCTTCCGTAGAAGAAGCAGCTGCTAAGTTGGTTAAGGTAATTGATACTGTTGAACCTACAGCAGAATTAGTTGCTAAATACGAAGAACGTTACCAGCAGTTTAAAGAGATTTATCCTGCTTGCAAACCTCTTTACGATATTATTACAAAATAGAAAGGACGATAATTATGGAAATCAAAAAAGTTACAGATGCCGCTTTTAAAAAGTATGGTAAAGTTGTACAGGGAATCGACTTTGGTCCATTAGTAGATGCACTTGCTAAGACTCCGGTTCCGGAAGGCGTTGATTACCTTCCATCTGTTGCTGAATTAGAAGCAACACCTACTTTTGCAGAATTACAGACCAAATCTTTTGGTGAACTTCCAACACAGATTGGATACTGCAATGGTCACAACTATAAATTAAACGCTTTGGAATATCACCGTTCTTCCGAAATCAATGTTGGCGGAACAGACGCTATCTTACTTGTAGGTCTTCAGAGTGATATTACAGATGACTTTACTTATGATACTTCTTTAGTTGAAGCATTCTTCCTTCCAAAAGGAACTGCAGTAGAACTTTACGCTACTACTCTTCACTACGCTCCTTGCAGCGCTAATGATGACGGTTTCCAGGTAGGTATCGTACTTCCTAAGGATACAAACCTTCCTTTAGACAAAGATCATGATGTTTGGGAAGACAAATTAATCACCGCTAAGAACAAATGGCTCATCGGTCATGAAGAAGGCGGCTTGGATGCAGGCGCTCATATCGGTTTAATCGGAGAAAACATCTGCATTAAATAATTGTCCAATACAGAAGAACGGGTAACTGTTCTTCTGTACTAAATAAAAACTCACAAAATTAATATTTAGGAGGAAAACTAATTATGAACAACATTCCAAAAGTAAAAGTTGGTATTGTGGCTGTAAGCCGTGACTGTTTCCCTGAATCATTATCAGTAAACAGAAGAAAAGCCCTGGTAGAAGCTTATCAGGCAAAATATGATGCAGCAGACATCTATGAATGTCCTGTATGTATCGTTGAAAGCGAAATCCATATGGTTCAGGCTTTAGAAGATATCAAAGCTGCAGGATGTAACGCTCTTTGCGTATACCTTGGTAACTTTGGTCCTGAAATTTCTGAAACATTACTTGCTAAGCACTTCGAAGGACCTAAGATGTTCATCGCAGCTGCAGAAGAAGATATTGCTACTCTTTCAAGCAACCGTGGCGATGCATACTGTGGTATGTTAAATGCTAGTTACAACTTAGCTCTTCGTAATGTTAAAGCTTACATTCCTGAGTATCCTGTTGGAACAGCTCCTGAATGTGCAGACATGATCAAAGAGTTCTTACCAATCGCAAGAGCAATCATCGGTCTTTCTGACTTAAAGATTATCAGCTTTGGTCCTAGACCTCTTAACTTCCTTGCTTGTAACGCTCCTATTAAGCAGCTTTACAACCTTGGTGTTGAAATCGAAGAAAACTCAGAACTTGACTTATACGAAGCATTCCTTAAGCATGAAGGCGATGCTCGTATTCCTGAAGTTGTTGCTGATATGGAAGCTGAACTTGGCGCAGGCAACAAGAAACCTGAAATCCTTGCAAAACTTGCTCAGTACGAACTTACATTACTTGACTGGGTTGAAGCTCATAAGGGTTATAGAAAGAACGTTTGTATCGCCGGTAAGTGCTGGCCTGCATTCCAGACAATGTTCGGATTCGTTCCTTGCTACGTTAACAGCCGTTTAACAGGTATGGGTATCCCTGTATCTTGTGAAGTAGATATCTACGGTGCATTAAGCGAATACATCGGAACATG
>JAGATU010000035.1 GCA_017621115.1 Lachnospiraceae bacterium | reverse complement strand
TAGTTCTTCTGGATGAAATCTCTAACGTTGATTTCTCTTTCCCATTTGCCGCCTACAAAACCGTTCCATTCTGGTCTCATTTTGTGTAGCCTCCTATAAAAATTTGATTAATAAATAGTTGTGGACGTGCCGAAAATCCGGTAGTCCGGTTACTATGTTACTTACTGTAGATTCATTATAAAATACGTAAAAATCAGCGTCAAGTGATGTGGTGTTCTTTTTTGTGTACAAAGCGGAATAGTTGCAAAACTTTATGGAAAGTATTATACTAAAACATGCACGTTAAGAGAATTGTACGCGTGATAGAAATGGAGGAGTCAAAATGGCAACAATCACAAAGGAAATGACAATCGGCGAAATCTTAAGAACTTGCCCTAATGTTGCACCTGTTTTATTGGAAGCAGGTATGCATTGTTTAGGATGCCCTTCTGCACAAGGTGAAAGCCTTGAAGAAGCAGCAATGGTTCATGGTTTGGATATAGATACATTGATGGCTAAGGTTGCAGAAGCTGCAAAATAAGCCTGTAGATTTATAGACAAGTATAAAAGCGGTCCGCAAATTATTGCAGGCCGCTTTTATATTTGTATCGCATGGGAAATTCCATGAGTATAGTTGTTACATATTCAGTTTCTGTAATGCATCCGGTCCGGAAATCAGTTCGTAATGCTCTGCATAAAAGGTTCCGTTGTGGGCAACGCCTTTTCTTAAACTTCCGTATTCGGATAAAATATTGCAGGCACGGTTAAAGCTTTCCTTCTTATCGCCGTTATGGCTTACCACGAGCAGATAATGTCCGGTCTCGGGCTCTTTGTATAAATAATTCTCGCCATTATAAAAGGCGGTTACAAAAGAAGCCGGACGGAATAAATCGTGAAGAGAAGTAAAAGAGAAAATACGCAGAGAGTTCTGTGAAGAATCTTTGTCATCCTCAGAATGGTTCTCTACAGCAGTTTCTTCTGTAGTATCTGCGGTACTGCCGGCAATGGAAGCGGCATGTTCCTTAATACGTTTGAATAAATCCAGAACCTCTTCTCCCGTATGCGACAAATCGTCGATTAGGGAATCGTCCGTAAATTCCGCATCTTCATGGATGGAAGGCGCAAACTTGGAAAAACGTGTGTCCAGTTCCTCCGGGTCTTCCACTTTGGTAATAATCAGAACAATACAATCGGCATTCAGGGGAATGGCCTCAATCATCAATGGGATGTCATCTGCTTCAAAGCCAAACTTAACGGCAGCCTGTTGCATCATGTCACGGAACAGGCTCTTGGCTTTCTCGGTGCCGTAGGCAAGTTCACTAATTTTTAATTCACGGTCCGCCAAATCGGCTTTGGTAAGCGTGCAGCGGATCTGATGATCATTAACTTTTTCTATTTTCATATTATAATCTCACACCTTTTTAATAAGATACTGCAAAAAAAGCGAATGGTTACGATAAATCAAGCATTGTATGCAGTAAAAACAAAGCATATCAATGTAAGAGTATTTTATATGGGATACAAGTTCAAGTCAATACCATGCCCTATGGCATTGTGCAAATTTAATAAAAATATTATAAACTACTTGATTTTTTTATTTATATCGACTATACTCGGATTCACAGATGCGTCGGACAATCCGTAATGGGAAGGAGGATTGTTCATCCATCGATTCATTTCTTGAATCTTTTTTCAAAGCAAACGACATGCATTTAGCATGAAAAGTCTTACAAGCATATATATGTGCTCGGTCAGAAATTAGTATTTCCAAACGAAAAATTTTAAATCACGTTATATTCAAAGTTACAAAGGTAGTATTTTTTTATTAATTTTGTATTACATGTTTGGCGCATCTGGAACTTTCTGTTATCTCATCGTTTTCACGGTTTTATCTCTGTTTTGCTCCACCAAAGGATTACAATGAAGAATATATCACATTCCTTTTGGTATTTATTGTATGAAGCGGCAATGTTACTGCCTCATAAGGGAAAAATTCGTAAAGGCACCCCGTATAACGATTTTTCTGAGTAAAATCATGGTGACGATGCGGTAATAGTTTGGTATAATGTAGGGCAGTCAGGAGGTACAAAGGATGAAAAAATTCATTCCGGCGATCATCGCGATTGCCCTCATTTTAATTGTAGTAGCGGGAAGTTTCGGTATGAAACTCAAGGAGAAATATTCATATTCCGACGAACAGCAGAATTTGGCGGAATATTATGATTTGTTAGCAGCCGCGGATAGCAGAAGTGTGGCGGTTGTTTTGCAGAATGAGAGGATTCCGAACTGGGCGAAGCTTATTGACGGCCGCTGCTATATGGAATTAAGAGATGTACAGGCTTTGTTGAACGAACGTTTTTATCATGATGAGAACGAAGGCCTTCTTATATATACAACACCTACGCAGAAAATAATCCATGTGGTGGGAAGCAATGCATACAGTGTGGATGGAAGCGAACAGGCAGTAGATTATTCAATCACTGTACAGGAAGGGGAGTCCCTGTATCTGGCATTGGATTATGTGAAATTATATACGAATTTTTCTTATGAATTATTTTCAGAGCCGAACCGCATGCAGTTGCGTACAGAGTGGGGAAGTAGGGATACTGCCACGATTTCGAAGGATACGCATGTGCGTGTGAAAGGTGGAATCAAGAGCCCGATTCTGCGTGCCGTGGAAGAGGGAGAGGTCGTTACCGTTTTGGAGACAATGGAGACATGGAGCAAGGTTAAGACAAATGATGTCATGATCGGTTATGTAGAGAACAAGTTTCTTGAAGGACATATGACGGAAGACGAAATCCCGGTAACCGATTATGCAGAACCGGAATATACCTCCATTCACCGTGATTACAAGATTAATCTCGGATGGCATGCGATTTACAGCGAAGCCGGCAATGATACTTTTGAGAGTGCCGTTGACGGAACCGGTACGATGAATGTTATTTCGCCGACATGGTTTTTCTTAGACGGCAGCGAAGGTGACATCCAGGCGATTCCAAGCAAGGCCTATGTGGAAAAAGCGCATGCGCGCAATATGGAAGTGTGGGCGCTTCTGGAAAATATTTCTTTAGAATGCAATACGCATGAAGTGCTTTCTTATACAAGCAAGAGAGAGAAACTGATTAACACATTAATGAGTTATCTTTTGGAATACGATATCGACGGTATTAATGTAGACTTTGAGAGTTTATCCGGTGAGACGGGCGAACATTTCACACAGTTTTTGCGTGAATTATCGATTGCCTGCCGGTTGAACGGAATTGTTTTATCAGTGGACAATTATGTGCCGAGAGAGTCCAACACGTTTTATAACCGTAAGGAGCAGGGCGTAGTTGCAGACTATGTGATTATCATGGGTTATGATGAGTACTGGGGCGGCGGCGGAGTTGCCGGTTCCGTGGCATCCATCGGCTATGTACAGGAAGGTATCGAAAAGACCTTAAAAGATGTTCCTGCTGAGAAAATTATCAATGCACTTCCTTTCTATACAAGAGTATGGAAGACTAATGGAGGTGAAGTAACCAGCGAGGCGCTCGGAATGGAAGCGGCAGCTGAATTTATCAGTAAGTACGATGTTCCGACGGTCTGGGATGAAGAGACCTGCCAGAACTACGGTGAGATTCAGATGGGAGATACTTTCTATCAGGTATGGCTTGAAGACGAGCGTTCCATCGAGACCAAGCTTACCGTCATGAAGAATCTGAATGTCGGCGGCGTTGCAGCATGGCAGCTTGGATTGGAAGATAAGGACATTTGGGATGTCATTGATTTGTTTGTAAAAGGATAGTGAGAATGTTTCATTATACGGATTCATAGACTGATACAAAACAGAGTTTGTGAATAGTATGAAACAGAATCATAAAATAATGAATTGCCTGATGGTGGGACTACTCTTTGTGTCCATGGTTTTGATTGCGAGAGAAGCGGCTGAATTTGTAGCTTCGCAGAAAACGGCGGGTGTGAATCCGAATCTGGTTGTAATTGATGCAGGGCATGGCGCAGACGACGGCGGTAAGGTGGGAATCAACGGCGCAGTTGAAAAAGACATTAACCTTACAATTGCACTCCGCGTAAAAGAACTGTTGACCGTACAAGGTGTGGAAGTAGTCATGACAAGGGAAAACGATGCCGGTTTGTATCCCAAGACCGGTGACAACCGTAAACTGCGCGATATGCAAAAACGGGTGGAACTGATTAATAAGGAAAGACCGGCGTTAACGGTCAGTATCCATCAGAATTCCTATACCGATGAGCGTGTCAGTGGTGCCCAGACTTTTTATATGACAGGAAGCGCAGATGGGAAAAGGGCAGCTGAGATTTTGCAGGAGCAGATGATTACGACGCTGGTTCCCGAGAAAGAAAGACAGGCAAAAGAAAACGGAAGTTACTATTTGTTAAAACATGCGGATGGCCCGATAGTCATTGCGGAATGCGGCTTTTTGTCCAATGCAAAAGAAGCGGAACTTTTATGTGATGAGGAATATCAGGAAAAGATAGCATGGGCGATTCATTTGGGAATATTACGATATTTAAACAGCTCTCCTTTGCAGGAATAAGCAAGGGGAAAAGAAAGGTAAGAAACATATGAAATGGACCAGAATACGGATTAAGACCATAACGGATGCAGAGGATATTATTATCAGCGAGTTATACGACCTTGGTTTGGAAGGCGCACAGATAGAGGATAAGATTCCGTTAAGTGCTTGGGAAAAAGAGCAGATGTTTGTGGATATTCCGCCACAGGCAGAAGAAGATGACGGAATTGCCTATTTAAGTTTTTTTGTGGAAGAAGATTCGGATGTGGATATAGAGGATATGATTTCACAGGTAAAGGATGCCTTGGAAGAGATGCGCAACTGGTGCGACATCGGCGAAGGCAGTATTACCATCGATGAGACGGAAGACTTAGACTGGATTAATAATTGGAAGAAATATTTCCATCAGTTCTATATTGATGATTTATTGGTAATCCCATCTTGGGAGGAAGTAAAGCCGGAGGATGAAGGCAAGATGGTGCTTCATATTGATCCGGGTACGGCATTCGGTACCGGTATGCATGAGACAACACAGCTTTGCATCCGCCAGTTGAAAAAGTATATTACTTCTGAGACAGAACTTTTGGATGTGGGAACCGGAAGCGGTATATTGGCAATCCTTGCCCTGATGTTTGGCGCTAAGCATTGCGTGGGAACGGACCTTGATCCGTGTGCAGTTGAGGCGGTAAAAGATAATTGTACCAATAACGGTATTTCACCGGAGCAGTTTGAACTGCTAATCGGCAATATTATTACGGAAAAAGAAGTACAGGACAAAGTCGGATATGAATGTTATGATATCGTAGTTGCGAATATTCTGGCAGATGTACTTGTTCTGTTAACACCGGTTATTGTTAATCAGATGAAAAAAGGAGGTATCTATATCACCTCCGGAATTATTGATGATAAAGAACAGACGGTAGTGGATGCCGTTAAGGCAGCAGGTCTTGAAGTTTTGGAAGTTACTTATCAGGGAGAATGGGTCAGCGTAACAGCTAAGAAGCCGGAGTAAAAGATATGTATCAGTTTTTTGTGCCGCCTGAGAATATCCAAGGGAACAGAGTGGTCATTTCAGGCGAAGATGTTAACCATATAAAGAATGTACTCCGCATGCGTGTAGGTGAAGAGATTTCTGTCAGTAACGGCGAGGATGGCAAGGAATACCGTTGCGGTATTTTGGAACTTGGCGAAGAGATTGTATGCGAACTTCGTTTTGTGAAGGAAGACGGCGTGGAGCTTCCGTCCAAAATCACTTTATTCCAAGGCCTTCCCAAAGCGGACAAGATGGAACTCATTATCCAGAAAGCGGTGGAACTGGGTGTGTATGAAGTGGTGCCGGTTTCGATGAAACGTTGCGTTGTTAAGTTGGATGATAAAAAGCAGAAGTCTAAGATATCGCGCTGGCAGAGTATTGCGGAGGCGGCGGCCAAGCAGAGTAAGCGAAGTATTATTCCGCAGGTGAGCGGAGTTATGTCTTTTAAGCAGGCGCTTGTCTATGCAAATGAGATGGATGTGGTTCTTGTTCCTTATGAAATGGCAGAGGACATGCCTAAGACAAGAGAGATTATCGAATCCATAAAGCCGGGTCAGAGAATCAGTTTCTTTATCGGACCGGAAGGCGGTTTTGACGAAGCAGAGATAGAAGACGCACTTAATAGCGGCGCGGTTCCGATTACGCTTGGCAGAAGAATTTTGCGTACGGAGACGGCAGGACTGACGGTATTATCTATTTTAATGTACCATTTGGAAGGGAAAGACATAGAATAGTATAATAGAGGCATTTGACAGAAAGAGAGCATTCCGGTATGGAAGTTTATTTGGATAATTCGGCGACCACGAAATGTTTTGATGAAGTGGCGCATTTAGTGAGTAAAATAATGACACAGGATTACGGCAATCCTTCCAGTATGCACAACAAGGGCGTGGAGAGTGAGCATTATCTGCGTCATGCAAGAGAAGTGATTGCAAAGAACCTGAAAGTAAATGAAAAAGAGATTTTGTTTACTTCGGGTGGTACGGAGTCCGATAATCTGGCATTAATCGGTACGGCATTTGCCAATTGCCGCGCCGGCAGACATTTGATTACCACGCAGATTGAGCACCCGGCAATTTTGCAGACCATGCAGTATCTGGAAAAACAGGGATTTGAAGTAACTTATCTGCCCGTGGATGAGAATGGATGTGTCCGTCCGGAAGATTTGGAAAAGGCATTGCGGAAAGATACGATTCTGGTATCTGTTATGCACACCAATAATGAGATTGGTTCGCTTCAGCCGATTGCGGAAATCGGGGACTTAATTAAGAAATTTGACAAATCCATTGTTTTTCATGTGGATGCAGTGCAGGGATACGGCAAGTTCCGGATTTTTCCGAAGAGAATGAATATTGATTTGCTTTCGGTAAGTGCGCATAAGATTCACGGACCAAAAGGTATCGGTTTCTTATATATTAATGAGAAGATAAAGATTCATCCGATTATTTTTGGTGGCGGACAGCAGAAGGGAATGCGTTCGGGCACTGAGAATGTGCCGGGAATTGCCGGTATGACACTTGCCATTGAAAAAGTGTATGATACATTGGATGAGGACATTGAGCGCATCTATAAATTAAAAGATTATTTTGTAAAAGGTGTGGCACAGATTCCGGATGTAAAAGTAAACGGGCTGACAGGAAGGGACTCTGCTCCTCATGTGGTCAGTTTGTCGGTAAGGGGCGTCCGCAGTGAGGTGTTACTTCATGCTCTCGAGGAGAAGGGTATTTATGTGTCAGCGGGAAGTGCCTGTGCATCCAATAAGCCTTCGGTATCCGCTACACTTAAAGCAATTGGTGTGGATAAGGATTTGTTGGATTCTACCATCCGGTTTAGTTTTTCGACATTTACAACGAAGGAAGAAATCGACTATACTTTGCAGAATTTGTATGATATAATCCCAATGCTCCGTAAATATACAAGGCATTAGGAATCAGGCCTGTTACATTGCCGTGTGGCGGCAGAATGAGAGGAAATATGTTTAAGTCATTTTTGATAAAATACGCCGAAATCGGTGTAAAAGGAAAAAACAGATATTTATTTGAAGATGCATTGGTACAGCAGATTAAATATGCACTCAGACGATGCGAAGTAGAATTTACCATCCGCAAGACACCGGGACGTATTTATATTGATGCGACAACTGATTTTGACTATGATGAGACAATCGAAAATTTGAAGACAGTATTCGGTATTTCCGGTATTTGTCCGATGATTTGCGTAGAAGACGAAGGATTTGAGAGCCTCTGCAAGACAGTTGTAAAGTATATCGAAGATGTATACGATGACCATAATCAGACGTTTAAGGTAATGGCAAGAAGAGCACGTAAGAATTATCCATTGGATACTATGGAACTCAACCGTGAACTCGGTGGTGTGATTCTGGATGCATTTCCGGATATGAAGGTAGATGTGCACAATCCGGAGATTGAACTGACGGTTGAAGTGCGTGAGAAAATCTATATTTATTCCGAGATTATTCCCGGACCGGGCGGTATGCCGGTCGGAACCGGTGGAAAGGCTATGCTTTTACTTTCAGGCGGTATCGATTCTCCGGTTGCAGGTTATATGATCAGCAAACGCGGTGTTAAGATTGATGCGGTTTATTTCCATGCACCGCCTTATACAAGTGAACGTGCAAAACAAAAAGTAATTGATCTTGCTAAATTGGTGTCCCGTTACAGCGGACCGATTTATCTGCATATTATTAACTTTACGGATATCCAGCTTGCGATTTATGAAAAGTGTCCGCATGAAGAACTGACAATTATTATGAGACGTTACATGATGAAAATTGCGGAGACTATTGCAAATGAGACCGAATGTCTCGGGCTTATTACCGGTGAGAGTATCGGACAGGTGGCATCCCAGACCATGCAGTCTTTGGCTGTTACCAATGAGGTTTGTACATTGCCGGTATACCGTCCTTGTATCGGTATGGACAAGCAGGAGATTGTCAGAATCTCTGAAGAGATTAATACCTACGAGACATCCATTCTTCCATATGAAGATTGTTGTACAATTTTTGTAGCAAAACATCCGGTTACCAAACCTACGCTTTCCGTAATCAAGCGTCATGAGAAAAACCTTGAGGGTGTAATCGAAGGATTGATGGAAGAAGCCCTGACATCAAGGGAGACCATTGTTGTCAGATGTGACAGATAGATGGAAGGGTGAAGCGCATGAATAATTTGGCTTTGCCAAATTATTCATGTAGGGCATCCGCCCTATAAATATAAGAACAGAAATACCCGTAGGCGAGCGAGCTCGCCCGGATATTTCTGTTCTTATATTTGCACTTCGAATTTAAAACAAAAAAAGAGCAAGACATAAGTCTTGCTCTTTCATGTAAAGTTTCCTAACTTACAATAAGTACTTATTCAACAACGTAAGCTTTTACAACGTCCATAACAGCATCAGCGTTGTCTTCTGCATGGATATTTAAGTCGATTGGCTTAGAAAGATCCAAGCTGAAGATTCCCATGATGGATTTAGCATCAATAACGTATCTTCCGGATACAAGATCGAAATCATAATCAAACTTTGTAATGTCGTTTACAAAAGCTTTTACCTTGTCAATTGAGTTTAAAGAAATTTTTACAGTTTTCATATATACTACCTCCTTAGATAGATTATTCACACCTTCTGCTATAATAATATGAACGAAGGGGCGAAAAGTCAATACACAAACCTAACGAAAAATATGAGGATTTCCATGAGAAATGTAGCATTCCACAATCTTGGTTGTAAAGTAAATTCATACGAAATAGAAGTTATGCAACAAAAATTGTCTGAAAACGGCTATGTTATTGTGCCATTTGCTCCCGGAGCGGATATTTATATTATCAATACCTGTACGGTTACCAATATTGCCGACAGAAAAAGCAGGCAGATGTTGCACAAAGCAAAGAAAATGAATCCGAATGCCATTGTTGTGGCAACGGGTTGTTATGTGCAGACAGGGGAAGAACAAATTGAAATGGATGATTGCATTGATCTTGCAATCGGTAACAATAAGAAAAAAGATATTGTGGAGATTTTGGAGAATTTCCTTCAGAAAAAGGAGCAGTCGCAGGAATCCTGTATGATGGATAAGACCCTGAATCACACCACGATACTGGACATTAATCATACGGACGAGTATGAAGAGATGCAGCTTGTAAGAACAGCAGACCATACCCGTGCGTATATTAAAATACAGGACGGATGTAACCAGTTTTGTACTTATTGCATTATCCCGTATGCAAGAGGACGTGTGCGCAGCCGCAGGATGGAAGACATTTTGTCGGAAATTAGAGGTCTTGTTGCAAACGGCTATAAGGAAGTGGTGGTTACCGGTATTCATGTAAGTTCCTACGGGCTTGATTTTTTGAAAAAAGAGTCCGGCGACTATTTGGAAGAGTGTAAGGATGTACGTGAGGCTGTTTACAAAAAAGAGTTTTTGCTACAACTTTTAGAAGAGATTAATGCCGTGGAAGGACTCGAGCGTATTCGTCTCGGATCCCTGGAACCGCGTATTATTACGGAGCGTTTTGCAGAGCGGTTGAGCAAAATGGAGAAGATTTGTCCGCATTTCCATTTATCCCTGCAAAGCGGTAGTGACAGTGTTTTAAAAAGAATGAATAGACGTTACAGCTGTAGTGAATACTACGAAAAAGTATTGATTTTACGTAAGTATTTTAAAGATGTGGCAATAACAACGGATATTATTACCGGTTTCCCGGGAGAGACTGAGGAAGAATTTGCACAGACGGTTGATTTCGTGAAAAAGGTGGATTTTTACGAGACGCATATTTTCAAATATTCCAAGAGACAGGGGACGATTGCGGCCGGTATGGACGGGCAGTTGACCGAGGCACAGAAAGCGGCAAGGAGTGATGTGCTGCTTGCACTGGCACAGGAACGCGGTAAATGTTTCAGAGAGAGGTTTATCGGACAGCAGATTGAAGTATTATTGGAGGAGCAGAAGAATATCGGCGGAGCAAAATATATGATTGGACATACGAAGGAATATGTCCAGGTTGCGCTTAAAACAGATGAGGATTTATCAAATACAATTGTAAGCGGAACGGCATCCGGTTTTTTGACACAGGACATTCTTTTGTTGAATTTTTAGGACAGATAAGGTAAGATTAATATATTATAGGCTTACTGGCGAAATAAGGAAGTGATGCTATGCAGGATTTAGGAAATACACAGTTTTTCAAAGTAGACGTGGACGCGGCATCCAGCGTGGAAGTGATACTGGAGACCGTATTTGAAGTAATGAAAGAAAAGGGATACAATCCGGTGAATCAGATTGTCGGATATATTATGTCCGGAGACCCTACTTATATTACCAGTTATAAGAATGCCCGCAGTCTCATCATGAAAGTGGAACGCGATGAAATCGTGGAAGAATTACTGAAGAATTACATTAAGAACAATCAGTGGGAATAGACATATGAGAATAATGGGGCTTGATTTCGGTTCCAAGACGGTTGGGGTTGCTGTGAGTGATGAATTGCTTCTGACTGCCCAGGGATTGGAGATTATCAGAAGAAAAGAAGAGAACAAGCAGCGCCAGACTTTGGCACGGATTGAAGAACTAATTGTAGAATACGGTGTAACAGAGATTGTATTGGGATATCCTAAGAATATGAACGATACTTTGGGCGACCGTGTGCAGAAGACAGAAGAGTTTAAAGAGAAGTTGGAGAGAAGAACGGGGCTTCCCGTTGTGCTCTGGGATGAGCGCCTTACAACAGTTGCGGCGGATAAGCTTATGATGGAAGCCGGCATCCGCAGGGAGAACCGCAAGGATTATGTGGACCGGATTGCGGCTTCATTTATTTTGCAGGGATATTTGGACTATATAGGGAATCAGAGAAAAGATGGATAAGATTACATTTCAGTTAAATGAGAACGAAACAGCAGAACTTTATGTAGTGGAACAGACACGAATTGCCGGAGTGAACTACCTTTTGGTTACGGAAGAAGAAACCGGCGATGGGGAGGCCATTATTTTAAAAGAGGTGTCGGCTGCAGAAGATACCATGGGTGAATATACGGATGAATTGACAGATAAGGAATTCGAAGCGGTTGCCGCAATTTTTTCCGAACTGTTAGAAGATATTGAATTAACTTAATTATATGTATTTACATGGGATGGAATGTGCAGAATTTGCTTCTAACATTCCTTTTTCCTTTTGGGGCGGATAATAAAACGAAAAAGGAAAAGAGGCATCTTGGCAGAGTTTATCCCGAAGAATCAGGAGGTTTATTTGAAGAAGAACGAGCAATTAAATAATAGTTCCAAATTGAAGATTATTCCATTGGGAGGTTTGGAACAGATAGGAATGAATATTACTGCCTTTGAATACGAAGACAGTATAGTTGTCGTGGACTGCGGACTCAGTTTCCCGGCAGATGATATGTACGGAATTGATTTGGTAATTCCGGATGTGACTTATTTACTGGATAATATCGATAAAGTAAAGGGCTTTGTGATTACCCATGGTCATGAAGACCATATCGGAGCTCTTCCTTATATTTTAAAGCAGATGAATATTCCTGTGTATGCCACAAGGCTGACTATGGGAATTATTGAAAATAAGTTAAAAGAACACAACCTTATTAATAATACGAAAAGAAAGGTTGTTAAATTCGGACAGTCCATTAATCTCGGACATTTCAGAATCGAATTTATTAAGACCAATCACAGTATTGTAGATGCGGCAGCGTTGGCAATTTATTCGCCGGCAGGCGTTGTGGTACACACCGGTGACTTTAAAGTGGATTACACACCGGTATTTGGAGACGCCATTGATTTGCAACGTTTTGCGGAACTCGGTAAAAAAGGTGTATTGGCACTTATGTGTGATTCAACTAATGCTGAAAGACCCGGATTTACTGCATCCGAGAGAACACTTACAAAGACGTTTGATACTATTTTTAATGAGCATAGAAATACCAGAATTATCATTGCGACATTTGCATCCAATGTAGACCGTGTACAGCAGATTATCAATTCTGCATATAAATATGACCGTAAAGTAGTAGTGGAAGGCCGTAGTATGGTGAATATTATCGAGACGGCATCCAATCTGGAATGTTTAAATATTCCGGAGAACACATTAATTACCATTGACGAACTTAAGAATTATCCGGATGAAAAAACGGTTATCATCACAACAGGAAGCCAGGGCGAAAGTATGGCGGCGCTTAGCCGTATGGCGCTTAATATGCACCGTAAGATTTCGATTGGCCCCGGGGATACGATTATCTTTTCATCCAGCCCTATTCCCGGAAATGAAAAAGCAGTTACCAAGATTATCAACGAATTGCAGCGTAAGGGTGCGGAGGTTATTTTCCAGGATGCCCATGTTTCAGGTCATGCATGCCAGGAAGAGATTAAGTTGATTTATACCTTGGTAAAACCGAAGTATGCAATCCCTGTTCATGGTGAATATAAGCATATGAAGGCGCAGGCAAGACTTGCAGAAGAACTTGGAATTGACAAAGAAGATATTTTCATTATGTCATCCGGTGATGTTTTGGAATTGGATCAGGAAGATGCCAAAATCACAGGAAAAGTGCCTGTGGGAGATATTTTAGTAGACGGTCTTGGTGTAGGTGATGTAGGAAATATTGTATTACGTGATAGACAGCATCTGGCTGAAGATGGTATTATGATTGTCGTGCTGGCACTTGACCAGTATTCGAACTTCCTTGTTTCCGGTCCGGATATTGTATCCAGAGGTTTTGTATATGTAAAAGAATCGGATGAACTGATGGAAGAAGCCAGGGAACTGATGGCAGGAGTAATCGAGAATTGTCTTGACAGAGGCATCAGTGACTGGGGCAAGATTAAGAACTCAATTAAGGATTCGTTGGGCGATTATGTCTGGAAGAAGACTAAACGCCGCCCGATGATTTTACCAATAATTTTAGAGGTATAAGAATGAACGCTAAAGAGATTGTAGCATCTGTATTTGGATTGGCATTCAAAATTGTGGCAGCAGTACTTATAGTAATGTTTACGTATAAGTATGCTTTGCTTGCCTATGACTACGGATATCGCATTTTCGGTGAGACACCGCTTACTTCCGGAGAAGGAAGAAAGGTTACGGTAACCATAGAAGAAGATGATGATGTAAAAAAGATAGGCGAGATACTGGAAAATAAGGGATTGATTCGTGATGGGGAATTGTTTGTTCTCCAGGAATTGATTTCCGATTATCATAATGACCTGCTTCCGGGCACATATGAATTGAATACTTCCATGACAGCAGAGCAGATGATGGAAGTGATGTCCACTGTTCCGGAACCGGCAGAAGAGGAAGAAGGCAACAAGTCATTGGATGAAGTGGCAGAAGAAGTTTCGGATGATGTTTCCGGTGAAGTGATTGTCGGTTCGGAGAGTAATTAAATGATAGTAGACGAAAGAATGGTGTCCTTTATCAATTCCCTTGATGCGGGCAATCCGGCATATCTGAATGAACTTGAAGAATACGCAAGAGCAACGGATGTGCCGATTGTGCGTACCGAGATGCAGAGTTTTTTGCGTTTTCTGATGAAGATGAAACAACCCATGCAAATTTTGGAGGTTGGTACCGCGATTGGTTTTTCGGCACTTTTAATGAGTGAGTATGCTCCAAAGGGATGTAAGATAACTACCATAGAAAAATACGAAAAGAGAATTCCACTGGCAAAAGAGAACTTTATCAAAGCGGGAAAAGAAGATGCAATCACATTATTGGAAGGTGATGCTTTGGAGATCTTGCCGACATTAACGCAGCAGTACGATTTTATTTTTATGGATGCGGCAAAAGGACAGTATATCCACTTTTTGCCTGATATCATGCGTTTGCTTGCGCCGGGAGGGTTACTTGTTTCGGATAATGTATTGCAGGATGGAGATGTTTTGGAATCCCGTTTTGCCGTTACAAGAAGAAATCGTACGATTCATGGCAGAATGAGAGACTACTTATATACATTAAAACATACGGAAGAATTAACGACGGCAATAATCCCTCTTGGGGACGGAGTTGCGCTAAGTGTTAAGAACGGTTAGGTAATATATATGAAGAAAGTGGAATTGTTGGTTCCGGCCAGTAATTTAGAAGTATTAAAAACCGCGGTTATCTATGGTGCGGATGCAGTTTATATTGGTGGGGAGGCTTATGGTCTTCGTGCTAAGGCTAAGAATTTCTCACTCGATGATATGCGTGAGGGTATCGCATTTGCCCATGAAAGAGGTGTAAAAGTATATGTGACTGCTAATATTCTGGCGCATAATTACGACCTTGACGGGGCAAGAACATATTTTAAAGAATTAAAAGAAATCAAGCCGGATGCACTGATTATTTCAGACCCCGGTATGTTTACAATCGCAAAAGAAGAGTGCCCGGAGATAGAGATTCATATTTCCACACAGGCTAATAACACGAATTATATAACGTATTTATTCTGGCATAAGATGGGAGCTGCAAGAGTGGTTTCTGCCAGAGAGTTGTCACTTCGTGAGATTAAGGAGATTCGTGAGAACATCCCGGATGATTTGGAAATAGAGAGTTTTATTCACGGTGCTATGTGTATTTCCTATTCGGGAAGATGCCTGCTTAGTAACTATTTTACAGGCAGGGATGCCAACCATGGTGCATGTACACATCCATGCCGCTGGAAATATGCGGTTGTGGAAGAACAAAGACCGGGTGAATATCTGCCGGTATATGAGAATGAAAGAGGTACTTATATTTTCAACTCCAAGGATTTGTGCATGATTGAGTACATTCCGGAGATTATCGATGCAGGGATTAACAGTCTCAAGATAGAGGGACGTATGAAAACCGCATTGTATGTGGCAACCGTAGCGCGTACCTATCGTAAGGCACTGGATGATTTTGCGGAGTCGGAAGAAAAATACCGTGCCAATATGGACTGGTACCGCTCTGAGATTTCCAAATGTACCTACCGCCAGTTTACGACGGGATTCTATTTTGGCAAGCCGGATGAGAATACGCAGATTTACGATAATAACACTTATGTAAACGAATATATTTATCTCGGTATTGTCGGAGAAATGGATAACAGAGGATTTGTACGCATTGAGCAGCGCAACAAATTCTGTAAGGGTGATATAATTGAGATTATGAAACCGGACGGAAGAAATATTCCAGTTACGGTGAATGCTATTTATGATGATGAGGGTAATGAGGTCGAAAGCGCGCCGCATCCTCAACAGGTTCTTTGGCTGGATTTGTCAGAGAAACCGCAGCAGTATGATTTGCTTCGTGTGGAAAATACGAAGAATCCGGAGATTGTGTTATAAATTTTTAAAGATACAGGGGGAGCACAATGAGCTCAACTAAAAACACTACTATTAATGAAAATATTGTAAATGTTGAAGAGATATTTGCAATGAACGTGTACACACCGGGTACGATGAAAGAAAGACTTCCAAGAGAAGTATTTGAAGAAATCATGACCGTGATGGAACAGGGTGGAGAATTATCGAAGGCTACGGCTAATGTAGTTGCCAATGATATGAAGGAATGGGCGATGGATAAAGGTGTAACCCATTACACCCATTGGTTCCAGCCATTAACCGGTATTACCGCGGAAAAGCATGATTCATTTGTGTCTCATCCGGATAAAGACGGAAAGATGCTTATGGATTTTTCCGGAAAGGAATTAATCAAGGGCGAACCGGATGCGTCGTCATTTCCGTCCGGAGGACTTCGTGCAACTTTTGAAGCAAGAGGGTATACAGCATGGGATATTACATCCCCTGCATTTATAAAGGAAACAGCTACCGGTCCTACGCTTTGTATTCCGACAGCATTTTGCTCTTATACGGGTGAATCGCTGGATAAGAAGACACCTCTTCTGCGTTCGTTGGAAGCCTTAAGTAAGCAGGCACTTCGTATTGTACATATGTTTGGAAATACGGAAGCCACCAAGGTTATTGCATCTGTTGGTGCAGAACAGGAATATTTTTTGGTAGACCAGAAAAAAGCATTGCGCAGGGAAGATTTGATTTTCTCAGGAAGAACCTTGTTCGGGGCACCTGCTCCGAAAGGACAGGAAATGGATGACCATTATTTTGGTGTTATCCGTGAGCGAATCGGTGCATACATGCACGATTTGAATGTCGAATTGTGGAAACTCGGCGTTACTGCCAAGACACAGCATAATGAAGCAGCTCCTGCACAGCACGAACTTGCGCCAATCTATGAGTCGGCTAATATTGCGGTAGATCACAACCAGATTGTAATGGAAACCATGAAAAGGGTTGCCGGCAAGCATGGGTTGCGTTGTCTCCTTCATGAGAAACCATTCCAGGGAGTAAACGGTTCCGGTAAGCATAATAACTGGTCCATTACAACCGATAACGGAGTGAATTTGTTAGAGCCGGGCATTACACCGAATGAGAACGTACAATTTTTATTGGTTCTTGCTTGTATAATGAAAGCAGTGGATACACATGCGGATCTTTTGCGCCAGAGTGCATCCAATGTTGGTAATGACCATCGTCTCGGGGCATGCGAAGCACCTCCTGCAATTATTTCCATGTTTCTTGGAGAACAGTTGGAAGATGTTGTGGAACAGCTTGTGGAGACAGGTAAGGCTTCCAAATTAAAAGAAGGTGGTGTATTACAGACAGGCGTATCCACACTTCCTGATTTTGAAAAAGATGCAACTGATAGAAACAGAACGTCACCGTTTGCATTTACCGGTAATAAATTTGAATTCCGTATGGTTGGTTCTGAGGACTCCATCGGAAGCCCAAATACCATTTTAAATGCAATTGTAGCGGAAGCATTCTGTGAAGCGGCAGACAGACTTGAAGGCGTGGAAGATTTTGAAATGGCTGTCCATGACCTGATAAAAGAATACATGACCAAACACCAGAGAATTATTTTCAATGGTGACGGCTATTCACAGGAGTGGGTAAAAGAAGCGGAAAGACGTGGCCTTCCGAATATCCCATCCATGGTGGAAGCGGTTGAGACCTTGACTACGGATAAATCCATCCGCCTGTTTGAAAAGTTTGGTATTTTTACCAAGGCGGAATTGGAATCCCGCGCAGAGATTCTTTACGAGACATACGCAAAGACTATTAATATAGAAGCATTGACCATGATTGACATGGCAAATAAGCAGATTATTCCTGCAGTTGTACGTTATGCAAAAGATCTCGCTGATACGGTTATTGCCGTAAAGGCAGCCGGTGCGGATGCATTTGTTACCGAAGAACTTTTGCGTGAGACAACTGCTAAGTTAAAAGAAATGAAACAGGCATGTGAGCAACTTGCGGAAAGTGAAGCCAAAGCTTCTGCAATGCCACGTGGCAAAGAACAGGCTTTCTTCTATAGAGAAGAAATTGTTACGGCAATGGAGAGATTACGTAAGCCTGCCGATGAGTTGGAGGGTATTGTCGGTAAAGCATACTGGCCGTTCCCTACATATGCGGATTTGCTTTTTGAGGTGTAAAATTGTGGTAAAAAAGAAGGGGTTACACTATATGTTGTAACCCTTTTTTTGTACAAATAAATTTTCTTAAAATTCTGAAAAAAGCCTCTTGCAAAATCATATTAAGAATGCTATTATGAAACTCCACCGACTAAATCCAGTGATTTATTTCGTGTGGACAAAAATAAAAACAATAAAAAATCTGTTGACAATGCGAATTGCGCGTGATAGTATTAACGAGTTGCGTGTCAAACGAATTGCAACAAAGTACCTTGACAAATAAACAGTAATGCAACCCTGAAAATTCTTTGAGAATTATTCAGAGTGAAGACAACACTTAAAAATTACGAACAGTAAGAATC
>JAGATU010000034.1 GCA_017621115.1 Lachnospiraceae bacterium | reverse complement strand
GGTAAGTTTGTAGCTAAAGGTGAAGTAGTCGTTATCGAAGAAAGTTTTGGTATTCGTGTTACAGAAATAATAAAATAATTAGTTGGGAGTGGAGACTATGGCAAAGAACATTTTAATTTGTGATGATGCAGCATTTATGAGAATGATGATCAAAGACATTCTTACTAAGAATGGTTATAATGTAGTTGGAGAAGCAGAAAACGGAGCAAAGGGTGTAGAAAAATATAACGAATTAAAGCCGGATTTGGTTTTAATGGATATAACTATGCCGGAAATGGATGGTATTGCAGCATTAAAGGCAATTAAAGCTGCGGATGCCGGTGCAACTGTTATTATGTGTTCTGCAATGGGTCAGCAGGCAATGGTTATTGAATCTATTACTGCAGGTGCTAAGGATTTCATTGTTAAGCCATTCCAGGCGGATCGTGTTCTTGAGGCGGTTAAGAAGGTTTTAGGCTAAATGATATTGTTGACAGAATCCGGACATGTAGATTCATTTGTTCAATTTGTTACAGTATTGTTGCTCTTTCTGATAGTTTTATTTATTACATACGGAGTAACAAGATGGATTTCAGGGATTCAGAAAACACAGATGGTTGGAAGAAATATGGAAATCGTAGATACTATGCGTATTTCTTCTTCTAAGTATCTTCAGATCGTTCGTGCGGGGGATAAATATCTTGTAATGGCGGTGTGTAAGGACACTGTCACTATGCTTGCTGAGATTTCCAAAGAAAGTCTGGTATTAGAGGATAATACCCGGATGAACGGATGTCAGCCCGGTTTTCGTGAAATTCTTGAAAAAATCAAGAATCAGAACTTGACAGAAAAGACGACAGATGAAGAGAAATAAAAGTATATGAAAAATCTAAGTATACATTTTTTAAAAAAGTATATGCGTACAGTATGCCTGCTTTTATTAGTGGGCATATTGTGTATTTGTGTGAAAGTGCCGGTACATGCTACGGGCACTATTGGTGCTGGTGAGAGACATTTAACGGGGACCACCGAAGAACGTACAAATATCAATGAGCCGGGTGCCAGTGAGGATGCGGAAGAATTAAAAGAACTGAATATCGCCAACAATCTTACAATTACGTATAACAACGGAAATGGTGAATTGAATGGTACGCTCAGGATATTAATTACCCTGACGCTTATCGCCATTGCCCCGACACTTATCATTCTTCTTACTTCGTTTACACGTATTATTATCGTTCTTCATTTCACAAGAAATGCTTTAAATACCCAGTCAGCACCGCCTAATCAGGTTATTATCGGCCTGGCGTTGTTTTTGACTTTCTTTATAATGAATCCGGTTATTACGCAGATTCGTACGGAAGCCATCGAACCTTTCGATGCAGGACAGATTACACAGGAAGAAGCACTTGATGCGGCAATGGACCCGCTCAGGGAATTTATGTACCGTGAGACGCAGAAGAAAGATGTGGAAATGTTCATGCAGATTTCCGGTACGGAGTGGACGGGAAGCTTGGATGATATTCCTAATTCCGTATTGATTCCGAGTTTTATTGTAAGTGAGCTTAGAACCGCATTTATTATCGGTTTTCTGATATACATACCATTCATTGTAATTGATATGGTTGTGGCATCGTCCCTGATGAGTATGGGTATGATGATGTTGCCGCCGACAACGATTTCCATGCCGTTTAAGATTTTATTATTTGTTCTTGCGGACGGATGGAATCTGGTAATCGGCAATTTGGTGCGAACGTTCTATTAACGGTAAGGAGTAGAGGTTATGACAATTGATGATATTATCCGAATCAGTTCAGATGCCCTGTATACGGTAGTTATAACGGCAGCACCGGTTTTGCTGGTGTCTTTGGTTGTCGGTTTGATTGTCAGTATTTTCCAGACGGTTACATCCATTCAGGAACAGACACTTACTTTTGTGCCAAAGATTCTGGCTATATTTGTAGCATTATTAATTTTCGGACACTGGATGATGAACAATATGGTAGAGTTTATGACCAGGCTCTGGGCTGACTTTACGGTGTATATATAAATGATTAATTATTCGTTTTCATTAACCGAAATAGAATATTTTCTGCTGATACTGGTCCGCGTCAGCACATTCGTGTATCTTGCGCCGTTTTACGGAATGAAAGGGGTACCGAATCAGGTAAAGATTGGTATATCATTCTTTGTCTCTGTACTACTGTTCCATGTAACGGAGCCGCATGAGGCACTTGTGTATAATACGGTCTGGGGATACGGAATGATTGTTGCTAAAGAAGCGCTTACTGGTTTGTTTTTGGGCTTTGGCGTATCCATATGCACGGGTATTCTGGCATTTGCCGGACGTATTATAGATATGGAAACAGGTCTTTCCATGGTAAATCTGGTGGACCCTACTACAAGAGAAATGAGCAGTATGTCAGGTGTGTTTTACCAATATATGGTTACGTTGATACTGATGGTCAGCGGAATGCACAGATATTTACTGCAGGCGCTTGCAGAAACCTATATTTTGATTCCGGTTAACGGAGCAATTTTTAATACGGACAAACTTTTAGAGACGATGCTCCTGTTTTTGAAGGATTATATTTTGATAGGATTCAGGATATGTCTTCCGGTATTTGCTGTTATGTTGCTGTTGAATGCAGTGCTCGGTATTATGGCAAAGGTATCGCCGCAGATGAATATGTTTGCGGTCGGACTCCAGCTTAAGGTTTTGGTGGGATTATGTGTGTTGTTTATTACGGTGAGAATGCTCCCGGGCATCGCCGATTTTATTTATACGGAAATGAAACAAATGATGGTTGCATTTGTCGAAAGCATGATTTGATACTGCCGCTTAATTTGCAGTTTTTTGCCCCCGATGGTCCGGGTGGCGAAAAAACGGAAGAACCGACGGCCAAGAAACTGGAGGACGCAAGAAAAGAAGGTCAGGTTGCCAAATCAAGAGAGATTGCGAACGGGCTAGGGATTCTGGCATTGTTTCTGGTATTGCAGTTCTGGGTTGGCAATATGGGCAAAAATTTCATGGAACTGTTTGAGACGATATACGGAGAGATGCCCGATACGGTGGCTCTGATTGGTGGTTCCGTGCCCGCTACGGCAATGTCAAGATTGTTTCAACATGCTCTTATTTTGGTTATTAAGATTGTACTGCCGATTTTTCTGGTAGGTTTTATTGTGGCATTTATCAGCGATTATATACAGGTCAAATGGAAGCCGACGGCAAAACCGCTTAAGCCTAAGTTTTCAAAATTGAATCCAATCAGCGGATTTAAAAAGATTTTTTCGGCTAATTCAATTGTTGAACTTATAAAAGCCATCGGCAAAATCGGTATTATTGCATATGTTTCCTATTCTTTTTTAAAGGATAAGGGGGAGCAGCTTTTCTGGTTATATGATATGGACATTATGCCTGCGATTGCATTAATCGGAGATACGGTTATCGGTTTGGGAATACGTATCGCAGTTGTCTATATGATTCTTGCTCTGGCGGATTTTGCGTATCAGAAGTACAAATTCCACAAAGATATGCGAATGACCAAGCAGGAAGTGAAGGAAGAATATAAGAATCAGGAAGGTAATCCTGAGATTAAGGGTAAGATACGACAGAAAATGAGGGAAGTATCCCAGAGGCGTATGATGCAGTCCCTCCCGCAGGCGGATGTCGTTATTACCAACCCGACCCATTATGCGGTCGCCATTAAATATGATCCGGATGAATCCCCGGCGCCGGTTGTTCTTGCAAAGGGCGAAGATTATCTGGCACAGAAGATTAAAGAAGTAGCAAAAGAACATGATATTGAGATTGTAGAAAACAAACCTTTGGCACGAATGCTGTATGCCAATGTGGAGATTGGCGCACAGATTCCTCCGGAACTGTATCAGGCGGTTGCGGAAGTACTGGCATTCGTATATCACGCAAAAGGCAGAATATAGACTAAAGAATAAGACGGAAAGGAGGAGGTACAATGAAACTTAAATTTGGTACTGCTGATGCGGCGATAGCAGTTTATATATTGTCTGCATTTGTTATGTTCATTGTAACAATTCCTGCCGGTCTTTTGGATGTGTTACTTGCGATTAATATCGCTGTTGCATTTACGATTTTATTTACTTCCATGTTTGCCAAGGAAGTATTGGATTTATCTTTTTATCCGACCATTTTACTGTTCACAACGGTATTCAGAATCGCTTTGAATGTTTCTTCCACCAAGTTGATTCTGGGAACCGGTGATCCGGGTAATGTTGTTGCCACTTTCGGTGAATATGTCGGCGGCGGCGATTTGATTATCGGTATTATTGTATTTATTATTTTAATTATTATCCAGTTCATGGTTATCAATAAAGGTTCGGAACGTGTGGCTGAAGTAACGGCACGTTTTACATTGGATGCCATGCCCGGTAAGCAGATGGCGATTGATGCGGATTTAAATACCGGTGCCATTGATGATAAAGAAGCAAAGTTAAGGAGAGATAAGATCCAGCAGGAAGCCAGTTTCTTCGGTTCCATGGATGGTGCGGTTAAGTTCGTAAAAGGTGATGCGGTTGCCGGTCTTATTATCACGGTGGTAAACGTAGTCGGAGGTATTGCAATGGGTATGCTCCGCCAGGGGCTTGACATTAGCACAGCTCTTGATAAATACGTTATTTTAACCATCGGTGACGGACTGGTTTCCCAGATTCCATCCCTTTTGATATCCCTTTCTACAGGTATTTTGATTACGAAGGGTTCCAAGGAAGCGGATTTTGGTTCTGTGCTGGTAAAACAGCTTTTCGGTTTGCCGAAGGTATTGTACATGGTTGGTATCACAATTGCCGTTCTGGGATTGATAACACCGCTTAATGAGATTATTTTTGTCGGCGTCGGTGTATTATTTATTATCGGGGCCAGAATGGTGGAAAGCAATATCGAGACGGCCAGAATTGCGAGTGAAGTCGGGGATGATGAAATACCGGCAGAAGAGTTCAGACAGCCGGAGAATGTTACCTCTTTATTGCAGGTAGACCCGATCGAATTGGAATTCGGTTACGGTATTATACCGCTTGCGGATGTGAATCAGGGCGGTGACTTATTAGACCGAGTGGTTATGATCAGACGTCAGATTGCACTGGAACTTGGTACGGTTGTGCCGATTATCCGTTTGCGTGATAATATCCAGCTGAATCCGAACCAGTATATTATTAAAATCAAAGGTATCCAGGTCAGTGAAGGAGAAATCCTTTTTGACCATTATATGGCTATGAATCCGGGATATGTGGAAGAAGAAATCACCGGTATTCCGACTTTTGAACCTTCGTTCCATTTGCCGGCCATTTGGATTACGGAAGGACAGAGAGAACGTGCGGAGAGTATGGGATATACGGTTGTTGACCCGCCATCCATTATTGCTACGCATTTGACAGAGATTATCCGTGGACATATTTCAGAACTCCTTACCAGACAGGATGTCCAGAATCTGGTTAACAACTTAAAAGAAGCCAATCCTGCACTTGTGGACGAACTGGTTCCAAAACTTTTGGGACTCGGCGATATCCAGAAAGTATTGCAGAATCTGTTAAAAGAAGGAGTCTCTATCAGGGATTTACTTTCAATTTTTGAAACACTTGCAGATTATGCACCTTCCACAAGGGATACGGATATTTTGACGGAGTATGTCAGACAGGGGCTTAAGCGTGCCATTTCCAGCCGCTTTTTCCCGGTTAATGAGACAACCAGTGTGGTAACCCTGGATCCGAAATTGGAGCAGACCATAATGGGAGCCGTGAAGCAGACGGAGCAGGGCGCTTATCTGAATCTGGATCCGGATAAGACAAAAGCCATTATGAAAAGTGTGGAACAGGAGACCAAGAAACTGGAAGACATGGGAAGACCTCCGATAGTTATTACGTCTCCGATTGTCAGAATTTATTTTAAACGTTTAACGGAAGATTATTATAAGGATTTGATAGTCGTTTCCTATAACGAAATTGAGTCCAATGTCGAATTACAATCTGTTGGGATGGTAACAGCATGATAATTAAGAGATTTCAGGCAAAAACAGAACAGGAAGCGGTGGAAAACGCTAAGAAAGAATTAGGCCCCGGCGTTGTTATTATGAACGTAAAGAACGTCAAAAAGAAGGGTCTGTTTGCCATGTTTAAAAAGAATACGGTAGAGGTTACCGTGGCACTGGAAGAAGAGAACGAAAGAACTTCGGTTCCCGTAAAGGCAACACCTGTAAAGAATGAATCCGTATCTCAGACGGCACAGAATTCCATGCAGGAGAAGCCGGAGAAATCTCCGGTTCCGCTTACTGCGCTTGAGCAGCTTGCCCTTGTCCAGGAGAGGGAACTTAAGGAACAGAAAGAAAAAGAAGAAGCACAGAAGAATCTGGTTGCGGCAGCGGCTAATGCGGTTGTTTTGGAAGAAAAACTGGATAACCTTGAGAATTTATTAAAGCAGCAGATAGACGGAAATGATGTATCTAAGGACAGTAAGGGTGAAGAACCTGCCGAAGACAGCGAGCAGATGAAGTTTATCAAACTTTTGTATAATACTATGATTGACAACGAAGTACATGAGAAATATGCCAATCAGATTATTGAGGAAGTGGAAAAAGGCGCCAAACCGAATATGCCGTTTGACTATTTCCTGACAAATGTATATCAGAAAATGATACTCAAATTTGGCAAATCCAAAAAAATCGAGCCGGCAGAGGATGGACCGAAGGTGGTATTTTTTGTAGGACCTACAGGAGTCGGCAAGACCACCACGATTGCTAAGATTGCATCCAAATTCTGTGTGGAAGAAAAGAAAAAAGTTGCTTTGCTGACAGCCGATACTTACAGAATTGCGGCGGCAGAACAGCTTCGCACTTATGCAAATATTTTAGAGGTTCCTTTCCGCATTATTTACAGCGAAAAAGAAGTGGAGCCGATATATCATGAGTTCAAGGATTTTGATTACATATTGGTAGATACGGCCGGACATTCCCATCATAATGAAGAACAGCGGATGAACAGCAAGCTTATGATTCATTCTCTTGATGATGTGGCTAAGACGGAAGTATATCTGGTACTCAGTGCCACTACCAAATACCGTGATTTGGTAAGTATTGCGGATACTTACCGTGAAATGACGGACTATACACTTATTTTTACAAAACTGGATGAGACAACATCCCTTGGTAATTTGTTGAATCTGCGTCTTTATACGGAAGCGGAAATGTCCTATGTGACCTGTGGACAGAATGTTCCGGAGGATATTGAATTTTTCAATCCTCAGGCTACCGTAAAGCAGATTCTTGGTGGAAAGGCTTAATATATGGATCAGGCAGAACAGTTACGGAATATTATAAAGGCAAACGGTTCGAATTCGAAACGGCCTGTTGCGCGCGTTATTACGGTAACCAGCGGAAAAGGTGGTGTCGGCAAATCCAATACGGCAATCAATCTTGCGATTTGGATGCGTAAAATGGGTCAAAGGGTCATTATCCTGGATGCCGATTTCGGACTTGCCAATATAGAGATTATGTTTGGTACCGTGCCAAAACATAATTTATGTGATTTGATTTATCAGGGAAAAAATATTACGGAAATCATTACTTGGGGACCGGGAGAGGTAGGCTTTATTTCCGGGGGATCCGGTATTGCAGGGATGGCTAATCTAAGCCGTGAGTATCTGACTTATATTATTCAGAATCTTGCCCAGCTGGATGCCATTGCCGATGTCATTATTATTGATACCGGTGCCGGAATATCCGATGCGGTACTGGAATTTTTGGTGGCAAGCGGTGAGATTCTTCTGGTTACGACGCCGGAGCCGACATCCATTACGGATTCTTATTCCCTGTTAAAGGCACTTACGAGACATCCGCGTTTTTCAAGGGAAGAATCAAGGATTAAGGTGATTGCCAACAGAGTAAGTAAGGTAGAAGACGGCGCCACTTTGTTTAACAAATTAAATGCGGTGGTTTCCCGTTACTTAAAATTGCCGCTTACATATCTTGGTGCAATTCCTCAGGATGATAAACTCTCGGAAGCAGTCATGCAGCAGATGCCGGTTTCTTTGCAGAATCCTTCGGCGAAGTCGGCAAAATGTTATGAGCAGCTTGCAGCCAAACTGATGAATAAAGAGTTGAACCGGGATGTTACAAAGCGGGGAATGGCAGCATTTTTCTCACATCTGGTAACCGGTAAAAAATTGGGATAGGAGTGAATATCCGTGATAGAACAGTATGTTTATTTGGGACAGCGTGTGGAATTGGAAACCGTCACAAGAATTATTACAGACGGAGAACCGCAACAATTGAAAAAAGTATACAGTTCTAAGGTGTTTGATATTCTTTCCGCGGAGCGGCTGGAGATATTAATGCCGTATGAGCAGAGAAAACTGGTATTGCTTCCCGTAGATTCGGAATACACTATGTATTTTTATGTGGAAGGCGGCATTTATGAGTGCAGCGCCAGAATTGTGGACCGTTACAAAACCAGTAATACCTTTATTCTGGTTGTGGAAATTCTGACTCCGCTTCGCAAATATCAGAGACGCGAATACTACAGATATAATTGCGCCCTGGAACTGGAAACAAGGGAAATCAGTGAAGAAGAACGTTCCTTTTTGGATACACCGGTAATGGAATTTGTGCAGGAACTTCCGCTTGAAAAAAGTATTATTGTGGATATCAGCGGCGGCGGACTGCGTTTCATATCGGCCCAGAGATACAAAGAGGGGACGTTATTGTATTGCAAATACAATCTTTCGGATGATCAAGAACAGAAAATGTACGAAATTGTGGGAAGGGTATTACATGTGATACCCGTTGAAAAACGGCCGGGTTACTTTGAACACCGTATCCAGTACCATAATATCGATAATCGTAAAAGGGAAGATATTATCCGTTATATTTTTGAACAGGAACGGAAAAATCTTAAAAAAGAAAAAGGATTATCATAAATGAAAAAAATTCTTGTAGTTGATGACTCTGCACTCATGAGAAGGGTGCTCTGTGATATAATAAATGCAGATGATAGGTTTGAGGTTGTTGGTGAAGCAAGTAACGGAGAAGCGGCATTAGAGTTATTAAAGCAAAATGCTTACGATGCGGTTATCTTAGATGTTAACATGCCTAAGATGGATGGCATCCAGTTACTTAAGGAGTTGAAAAAGTGCGGTATTAAGGCAAGGATATTAATGGCCAGCACGGTTACAACCCACGGTGCCAAGATTACAATGGAAGCATTGGAATTAGGGGCACTTGACTTCATTCACAAACCGGATTGGGCTTACCGATGTAAAACAGATGAGTTCTCAGACCATTTCCTAAATCTTCTGGATGCAGTCTGTAAGGCAAAAATTATTGAGACTTCGCAGGGAAGCATCAAAAAAGCAAATGCATCAAGGGAAGCAATTGAGACAATTGTCCGTAAGAATACGCAGAAGATTACAGGTAAGAGAATAATTGCGTTGGCTTGTTCCACCGGAGGGCCCAAAGCACTTCAGAGTGTTGTTCCAAACCTGCCGCAGGACATGAAAGCACCGATGGTGCTCGTGCAACATATGCCTGTCGGATTTACACAGTCCCTGGCATCCAGACTGGATAGTTTAAGTAAGGTTAAGGTCGTGGAAGCCGCTGAGGGAGATGTGCTGGAAGACGGATGTGTATATGTGGCCAAGGGCGGCATGCATATGAACCTTGTTAAAAAGGGTATGAGTACGGTAGTCCATTATACGGATGAACCGACAAGAGAAGGTGTTAAGCCATGTGCCAACTATATGTATGAATCATTGGCAGACAGTGATTATGATGAAGTTGTTTGTGTGGTTTTAACCGGAATGGGTGCGGACGGAACAGAAGGAATCGCTCATCTGAAAGAAAAGAAAAAGACATTTGTCATTACACAAAACGGAGAGACATGTGTGGTAAACGGAATGCCAAAGAGTGTTGTCAATGCCGGGTTGTCGGACGAGACCGTTCCGCTTCCGCTTATTGCACAGGAAATAATTTTACACGTGGGGGTAAAGTGATATGGATGTTAGCCAGTATTTAGAGATTTTTATCGATGAAACCAAAGAACATTTGCAGAGCCTGAATACATCAATTCTGGATCTTGAACAGGATCCGTCAAGTATGGATACTGTGAATGAGATTTTCCGTGCGGCACATTCTTTAAAAGGTATGGCAGGTACCATGGGCTTTAAGAGAATGCAGGCGTTAACCCATGATATGGAAAATGTTTTCTCAGAAGTACGAAACGGTACATTTGCGGTTACGGCAAGCATTATTGATGTTCTGTTCCAGTGTCTGGATGCACTTGATGAATATCTTAATAATATTCAGTCTTCCGCTGATGAAGGAACCAATGAGAATAAGAATCTTATTGATGCTTTAAACGGCTTTTTGAATTCTAAGGGTGATGCACCTGCAGCCAAAGCAGAAGCACCTGCAGCCAAAGCGTCAGGTGAATCAACTTCTGATAAGGATAAATGGAAAACATTAAGCTTAAACGATTCCCAGACCCACGTGCTTCAGAAAGCAAAAGCGCAGGGACATAATGTTATCGGTCTTACCGTATATGTTCAGGAGAGTTGTATCTTAAAAGCAGCCAGAGCATTTCTTGTATATAAGACATTGGAAGAACTCGGAGAGATTATTGTATCCGTTCCTTCTGCGCAGGATATCGAAGATGAGAAATTTGAATATGAATTCAGTCTGATTATGGTATCTAAGGAAAGTGCTGAAAAAGCGATTGCGGCTGCAAAGAGTGTATCCGAAATCCAGGAAGTTGTAGGCGGTATCGTTGAACTTCCGGAAGTAAGCGAAGCAGAAACTAAGGCTATGGAACTCGAAATCGCTGAGAATAAATCGGTTGATGCGGGAGCCAATACACCGGCTAAGACTGATGCTACAAAAGCAGTTGATAAGAAGAAACCGGTTGTTAACCGTACAGTACGTGTAGACATTGAGAAACTGGATGTACTGATGAATCTTGTCAGCGAACTTATTATTGCAAAGAACTCCCTTGTATCTGCAGCAACATCAAGCGGAGAAGAGAGTACATATAATCTTGCGGTTAATGAACAGATTGAATATCTGGAAGGTGTAACAACCAATCTCCATGAATCTGTTATGAAGGTACGAATGGTACCGATCGAAACCGTAGTTAACAAATTCCCGCGTATGATTCGTGATCTTCAGAAGAAACTCGGCAAGAGAATGGAATTATACATGACAGGTGAAGATACTGAATTGGATCGTACCGTAGTAGATGAAATCGGTGATCCCCTGATGCATTTACTTCGTAACTCTGCTGACCACGGAATTGAAGCAGATGAGAAACTCCGTGTACAGAGAGGCAAGCCTGCAGTGGGTACCATCCATCTGAATGCATATCAGGATGGTAATAACGTTGTTATCGAAGTTAAGGACGATGGTAACGGTATCGATGTAGAAAAAGTTAAAGAAAAAGCACTTGAACGCGGAACTATTACGGAAGAGCAGGCAGCAGTAATGTCCGACAAGGATATTATCAATTTGTTATTCCTTCCAAGTTTCTCTACAGCCAAGACAATTTCTGATGTATCGGGTCGAGGCGTAGGTCTTGATGTTGTACGTTCTAAGATTGAATCCTTAAGCGGTGAAGTGGACGTTAAGAGTACACTTGGTGAAGGAAGCGTTTGGACAATCCGTCTTCCGCTTACACTTGCAATTATCCAGTCTCTTATGGTTATTGTCGGCGGCGAGAAATATGCTATTCCTCTTGGAAACATCCAGACTTTGGAGAGCATCCAGCCATCTGAGATTAAATATGTACAGCAGAAAGAAGTTATCAATTTACGTGGTGACGTTATTCCGATTATCCGTCTTAATCAGGTGCTTGACTGTGAATCAACCCGTGGTGCGGACGAAGAGATGACTGTTGTTATCGTTAAGAAAGGTGACAGAATGGCAGGTCTTGTCATTGATGAATTAACAGGACAGCAGGAAATCGTTATCAAATCACTTGGTAAGTACATCGGTAAGACCAAAGTAATCAGCGGCGCTACCATTTTAGGTGATGGTGAAGTTGCACTTATCATTGATCCGAATGCATTGATTTAAGGAGGATGAGGCTATGGAAGAGTTGAAAGTATATTCTGACGTAACACAGTACATAAAAATTGAAATGGGCGCTGAGACCTTCGGAATTGATATCGGATTTGTTGATAACATTCTCAGAATGCAGCGTATTACAAGAGTTCCCAATATGGCTTCTTATATAAAAGGAGTTATCAATCTTCGTGGTGAAATTGTTCCGATTATTAATCTTCGTGCCAAGATGGGACTCGAAGAAATCGAAGAAACAAAAGCTACACGTATCATCATTATTAAGATGGAACAGGTAGGCAAAGTCGGATTTATCGTAGACTGCGTAAAAGAAGTTGTTTCAATCAGTGAAGAACAGGTGGAAAGCATGAAGTATGACAGCATGGATGACACCACTCATTTTGTAAGTGCAGTGGGTAAAGAAGCAGATTCCATTATTTCACTATTGGATTTAAATGCGGTTGTTCTTGATAAGAACTTCAAGGAGGAGAACGCATGAGTAATTTGACATTAGAACAGATGTCGACTACTTATTATGATGTGCTAAAAGAAATTGGTAATATAGGGGCAGGTAATGCAACAACTGCCCTTGCCAGTTTATTACAAAGTAAGGTAGACATGAATGTACCACAGGTAATGATGCTTGATTTTAAAGATGTAGGCGCATTGCTTGGAGGAGAAGAGCAGGAGATGGCTGCGGCTTATCTTGGCGTAGAGGGAGATATCAAAGGAAGTATTCTCTTCCTTATCAAAAAAGAAACAGCCATGATGATTGCGCATAAACTGGTTGGTGAGTATTGCGGTGATGATTTGGACGAGATGGAGCGTTCGGCCGTAAAAGAAGTTTCGAATATTATTACAGGTTCCTATCTGAATGCTATTGCCACATTGACGGGTCTTACCATATATCCTTCAGTGCCCGATTTAACAGTGGATATGGCAGGAGCTATTTTGAGTGTACCGGCAATCCAGTTCGGTATTATGGGAGACAAAATTCTATTAATCCAGTCTCAGTTGAAGAATGAAATCGAGATGGACGGATATTTCATTATGGTTCCGGAACCGGAATCTTATGAAAAAATATTAACTTCACTAGGTATCCCGGTATAGTGTTTATACCGGAATACCTATATCTTATTGTTGGGGACTTGATGAATGGAGATAAAAGTAGGAATGGCAGACCTTAACGTCTGTGAAAGTCCGGACAGTATCATTACGCTGGGGCTTGGCTCCTGTGTAGGAGCTGTTTTGTACGACCCGGTTGCCAAAAAGTGTGGTATGGTACATGTAATGCTTCCGGATAGTACAACAATTACAAACAACCAGAACGTTGCTAAATTTGCAGATACCGGTATAGAGGAGTGCCTTCGCCGTGTATTGGCAATGGGAGCAAGGAGAGAGAGGCTGGTTGCCAAAATTGCAGGCGGCGCGCAGATGTTTAGTATGAATACGAATAATCCAATGCTTAGGGTCGGCGATCGTAATGTACAGGCTGTAAGGAAGAAATTGGATGAACTGAATATTCCGGTCATAGCGGCTGATACCGGCGAAAACTACGGGCGTACCGTTGTTTTTTATCCTGAGACGGGAGAGTATTTAATCCGCGCAATCGGAAGGGAACCAAGAAAGATTTAACAGTAAGGACCGATAGAGAATAATGGACAGAAAACTGAAAATGCTTCCTGTGGTCTTTATGTTGGTCGCAGGTGCAATAACAGGAATTATTACATATCTTTTACAATACGAAGGTAAAAATGCTTTATTGATTTTGCTGGTTGTTTTGCTTTTGTTTTATATCATCGGCTTCTATTTCCGCAAGATGATTTGGCAATTTGAGGATGAACTAGACAGAAAAGAGAAGGAACGTGCGGAAGAAGGCAAAGTGCTGGAAAAAGTTTTGGAAGCGCAAGCCCAGAAAGATGCCGAGAACAGTGTAAAGGACGCAGGAGAACAGTAGGATGGATGAGAACGCAAGAATGAGACTTTGGCAGGATTATGCCAGAAGCAAGTCTGCAGACATACGTGAAAAACTCATATTGGAATATGCTCCTTTGGTAAAACTCGTGGCCGGACGCCTCAGCATGTATCTGGGTTATAATGTGGAGTATGAAGACCTGGTAAGCTATGGGATTTTTGGCTTGATTGATGCCATTGATAAGTTTGATTTCGGTAAGACCGTAAAGTTTGAAACCTATGCTTCTTTGCGAATCCGCGGAGCGATACTGGATCAGATCCGTAAAATGGATTGGATTCCGCGTACTATCAGACAGAAGCAGAAACAAATAGATACAGCCTGTAAGGAGTTTGAATTGACTCACGGAAGACAGGCAACGGATGCGGAATTGGCAGTGCAGCTTGGTATATCCGAAGATGAGTATGTTGACTGGCAGTCCCAGATGAAGGTAACGAATGTGGTTTCCCTGAATGAATTTATGGAACAGGGAAGTGATGTTGCCAATAAAAGAGAAAGTTCCTCTCATTTTGCCCAGCCGGATGAGGCATACGAGCAGAATGAGTTAAAAGAAGTATTAAAAGATGCGCTTACTCTTTTGACAGAGAAGGAAAGGCGCGTAATTGAATTGTATTATTATGAAGAACTGACATTGAAGGAAATCAGTTCCATTTTAGAGGTATCAGAATCCAGAATATCCCAGTTGCACACAAGGGCATTGCAGAAAATGAAGGATAAGATGGGTAAATATATGGGTATGTTTAATTAGTGTGATGTATATTTGTGTCATAAGACGCGCTGTGTGAGTGGGGAATGGATATGAATGCGTACTATCAGGTAATTAATAACGATGCGGGAACAGCATTGCGTCTGGTTCCGGCAACAGGTTCCGGAAAATCGACAATTGATGTACAGGAACTAATCGAATATCTTACGATTAATAAAGTGCCGTTCCAGTTAAAGGAACTGGGAGCGGCTGTTACAAATCTGACAGAAGAAAGAATGCTTAAACTTTCCATGCAGCGGAGTCTTCCGATACAGGAGAGTATTCATGTAAGTATCACGGATATGAATATGACCGTGGTATGTTCTTTTATTCCTCCATCCAGTGACGGAAAACGTCTTGGTAAGAGTGATATTTTGTCATCCCTTTCCCAGAAGAAAGTTATATACGGAATTGACGAAGCGGCAATTGACGCTTTTTTAGAGTCGCCCGTTTATCTGGAAGATGTCGTTATGGCAAAGGGATTGGAACCGCGTCATGGTACTGATGCCCGTATTGAGTATTATTTTAATACCGATTTGAAAGCAAGACCTACATTGAATGAAGACGGCAGCGTCGATTTCTTTAATTTGAATATTATCAATCATTGCGAAAAGGATGAACTTTTGGCAAGATTGTATCCGGAAGACAGGGGAGACGACGGTTGTGATGTGTTGGGTAACCGTATTAAGCCAAGAACGGTAAAGCATGATATTTTACGTTTTGGTAAGAATATCAGACAGTCAGAGGATAAAACCGAACTCTATGCAACAGGTAGCGGAAGTGTTTCCCTGATAGAAGGTCGTGTTTTCGTATCGACTACCATGGAAGTGGAAAATGTTGATACTGCCACCGGAAATATAGTGTTTGACGGAGATGTTGTGGTAAACGGTAATGTATGTTCCAATTTCTCTGTAAAAGCAACCGGAAATGTGGAAGTGCGTGGCGTAGTGGAAGGTGCTGACATTGAAGCCGGCGGCAATATTACAATTGCCAGAGGCATGAATGGGATGAGCAAAGGAACATTGCGCGCAAAAGGTAATATTATTGCCAAATTTATTGAAAACGCATCAGCTCAGGCCAATGGATATGTTGAAGCCGGTTCTTTGATGCACAGTACTATTATGGCAGGTACGGAAGTGCATGTAGACGGTCGAAGAGGATTTATTTCCGGAGGACATGTGTCTGCTACTTCTCTTGTTTCAGGGAAGATTCTCGGTTCTGAAATGGGAACGGATACCGTTATTGAAGTGGGAATCAGTCCGGTAGTTAAAAAACGCTACAAAGAACTGTTGGAAATCGAAGAGGATGACAGTAAGATTATTGAACGTGCGGTGCCTATTTTGGAGGCGGCAAGGGATAAATATCTGGCGGGTAAAGAATTGAGTGATACGCAGATTGAAAATGTACGCAGTCTTGCAGAGGTTGTAAAAGAAAAGAGAGCAACACTTGCGGCTGTCCGCGCGGAGATAGATGAACTGGATATGATTATGACGGATGAAAAACAGGCACAGGTAGTCGTAGAGAAAGTTATTTATCCGGGAACTAAAATAGTGATATCCGATGTTTCAAAGATTATTAAGGAAAGTGTACAGTATTGCCGATTCATCCGTTATCAGGGTGATGTAAAGATGGTCGGAATGAATTAGTGAGGTAGATTATGTCGATTAGTCCTCTGCTTTTTAACGGAAGCGTTTCGCGTATGCAGGATGTTTCCATGATTAAGCATAATGAAGATGCTAAGGGTATGGTGGACCAGACCAATTTCCAAAGTACCTTTAATAAAGAAATCGATTCAAGATTGAATCAAGTGCATCAAAGTGACAATCTGGAGAACAGACAGCAAAAACACGATGCCAAAGAAAAAGGAAAAAACCAGTATGCGGGTGACGGCGGAAAGAATCGTCCAAAAGGAGATAAGCAACCGGATGGCAGGGTGATTCCAAAGTCCGCAGGTGGTTTTGATATGAAAATTTAACAAGAATACAGGGTGGAAATACAGATGGAAATATTGCAGATTGTTGTACTCTTTGTAGGTGCGATTCTTTTTACGGTAAGTTTTTTTATTCCGGACAAGCAGGTGAGTACAAAGGAAATCAGGGAAAAAGAAGAAAAGATTATTAAAGACATTATTGATAAAGAGTTGGCAGGCGTACGCCGTAAGGTGGATGAGATAGCGGAAGAGAGTATTGAGCGTGCGAAAGATACTACCGAACGCCAGATGGACCGCATTACCAATGAAAAAATGATGGCTATTAATGAATACTCGGATACGGTTATGACAGAGATTCATAAGAATCATGAAGAAGCGGTATTTTTGTATGATATGCTTAACAATAAGCATGCCCAGGTGAAAACGACGGCGGCAGAACTTAATCAGACCATCAAACTTTCCAAGCAGACCCAGTCCGTGGCAAAGGGCAAGGGACAGGAGAGAAAGAAAGAGGTTGAAAAGAAAGAAGATATAGCGGCTGTAAAGCCTGATTTTGAACCAATTGTATCGGAAGATATTAATGAAGCAGACGATAAGGATTTTAGCGAAGAACCGGCTGTACGTACTGATGAAGTTGCAGAAAACGCAGTACCGGATACAAGCGGAATAGAGATGATGTTTGCATCTGACAGCAGTGAAGCCAATAACAATGAACAAATTCTTATGTTGCACAAGGCCGGTAAGTCCAATATGGCAATCGCAAGAGAACTCGGACTTGGAATCGGAGAAGTAAAATTGGTAATTGACTTATTTGAAGGTGGAATGTAATGAAGATACGGTATTATTTGCGTGGTCTGGGACTCGGAATTCTGGTGACTGCCATATTTTTTATGGTTTCCGGTAATAATTCCCAGCCCATGAGTGATGAGATGATAAAAGCCAGAGCCAAGGAACTCGGAATGTCGGAAAGTGTGGTTTTATCCGAACTTTCCACAGAAGAGGAAACAGCAGAAGAAAACACGACAGAGATTACTACAAATGAAGAAGCGACAACGGAGCAGGTGGAAGAGGAAACTACGGTTACAGAAGAAACAGAGACAGAAGAAACTGTAAGTGAAGAGCCTGTTTCTGGGGAAACGGAAGCAGAAGAAACTTCAAGCGAAGAAGCGGTAAGTGAAGAAAGCACGGAAGAGACCGTTGTGGAAGTAGCATCCCAGTCTTCAAACACTCAGGAAGCGGAGCCGGAATCCGAAACTCCTGAAAATGCGGCATCGAATACGGAACCGGTTACGATTACGGTAAATCGGGGAGAAGGTTCTGATACGGTAAGCAGACGTTTACAGGAAGCAGGACTTGTGGCAGATGCTCACGAATATGACAAATACCTTATGGCAAACGGTTATGACAAACGGATTGGTGCAGGAGAACATGTTATTCCGGCAGGCGCCACATGGGAAGATATTGCAAAGACTCTCTGTAATATGAGATAAAATGAAACAGAACAAAAAAGAAACCGCGTGAAAACTCACGCGGTTTTGTTTATTCGGTTGGGAATAATTTGTTAATAACGGCTGCAATATCGTCCGGATCAAAAGGCTTCTGGATGAAGTCCTTTGCACCGAGCTTTAATGCTTCGATAACTTTGCCCTTCTGGCCGGCTGCACTAACCATAATTACTTTCTGATCAGGATACAGTTCTTTTATCTCGCGCAATGCATCAATACCGTCCATAACCGGCATCGTAATGTCCAATGTTAAAAGGTCAGGTTTACAACTCTTAAGAAGCTCCAAAGCTTCCTGGCCGTTGCCTGCCTCGCCGATTACTTCATTGCCGGTCTCGATAAACGCGGCTCTTAACATTTTACGGAAAATTCTGGAATCGTCTACAATCATTACTTTTATCATAATCTCAAACTCCTTTAAATGGAATATGGTGTATCAAGAGATAATACAAATGTAAGCTCCTGATCAAATACAACTACAGGAATACATAATAAGGAATCAGCCTTTAATGTACCGGCATTTAAGTGGTATTGAGGAACCCTCATATCCAGGTCCATATCTTCTGAACTCATTTTGGAAGCAAACATACCATTAATGCTGTTAATGAGTTCGCATAAACCGTCTAAACAATCTTCCTCGTCATGGATAAATTCTTCACCGGCAAATCCGATAGCAGCCTTTTTCAAAGCCTCTGCATTACCGCATACGGCATTCAGAATGGAATGCTCACCAAACAATTCCTGCAGACTGATATGTGTAAAAGGAACTTCAGTTGCGGTATACGGCTGTTTTAAAAATACCCGGTGATCTACCAGACGGTATATGGTTCGTAAAATCACGCCACATAAAGAAACCAGAAGCTCAGGCTGCTTGAAAAGGAAAATTGGAACAATGTTCTCTATCTCGCAACTCTTAAGATTCTCAATATCACCCAAAGTTAAAGAGCGTTCCTTCTGATAACGTACCAACGCCTCGTTGATTTCGTCCATGGTAAGACAACCGTGGTCAACAATGGACTGGATAAATGTTAAAAATGCATTGCCCTGAAGATTCAAAAGTCTCTCCACCTGCTCTGCAGTTAAAAAACCGTTGTCGATGGCGATATCACCAAAACGCTTGTCATAAACAGCCTGAAGCTGGTTAATCTCATCTGCCTGCTCTGTGGTAAGCATCTTCTCAGATACGGCAATAACTCCCAAACGAGCACGTCTTTCTTCTTTGGTAGAAAAAATAACCTCTACATTTTGCTCGGATAATTTACCTGTCTCTACAAGATAATCAGCAAAAATTCGATCAAACATGATTTATACCCCTCTGTATTGAAATAACGGATCTATAGACCGCAACTGCATAAAAATGCGACCAATGTTCCAACTTAATGCTATTATAGCCTTAATATCGGAAATAGACAAGGAAAATATCGAAAAAATGAGGAATATTACTTGTCAGAACGTTGCTAATGTGCTAAAATTCTCCTGTTGCGAAAAAACACGTATGCGGATGGTCTGTTGGTGCCTCTTTAACGCGGAGGAGACAGAAATGTGCGGGAGAACATCCTGCAAGGGAAGTATACGGACGAATTTAACCAAACGGAGGTAAGAAAAATGAGCGTTATTTCAATGAAGCAGTTATTAGAAGCAGGTGTTCATTTCGGACATCAGACAAGAAGATGGAACCCTAAGATGGCTCCTTACATCTTCACAGAAAGAAATGGTATCCACATCATCGACTTACAGAAGTCTGTAGGCAAAGTTGATGAAGCTTACAAGGCAGTATTTGATATTGCTAATGAAGGCGGTACAATTCTTTTCGTTGGTACAAAGAAGCAGGCTCAGGACGCTGTTAAGACAGAAGCTGAACGTTGCGGTATGTACTATGTTAATGAGAGATGGTTAGGTGGTATGCTTACAAACTTTAAGACCATCCAGTCACGTATTGACAGATTAAAAGCAATCGAAACAATGTCAGAAGACGGAACATTTGATGTTCTTCCTAAGAAGGAAGTTATCCAGATTAAGAAAGAATGGGAAAAATTAGAGAAGAACCTTGGCGGTATCAAGGATATGACAAGAGTTCCGGATGCTATTTTCGTAGTAGATCCTAAGAAGGAAAGAATCTGTGTACAGGAAGCTCATTCACTTGGTATCACATTAATCGGTATTGGTGATACAAACTGTGACCCTGAAGAATTAGATTACGTTATTCCTGGTAATGACGATGCTATCAGAGCGGTTAAATTAATCGTTTCCAAGATGGCAGATGCTGTTATCGAAGCTAACCAGGGTGGCGAAGTTTATACAGAAGAAGTTGTTGCAGAAGCAGCAGAAGAAGCTACAGATATCGAAGAAGTAGCAGATGCAGAGTAATCAACAGATTAGAATTGGAGGATATAGATATGGCAATCACAGCAGCTATGGTAAAAGAATTACGTGAAATGACCGGCGCCGGCATGATGGACTGTAAGAAAGCTCTTACAGAAACAAACGGTGATATGGAAGCAGCAGTTGATGTATTGAAAAAAAGCGGTGCAGCTAAAATGGAAAAGAAAGCCAGCAGAATCGCAGCTGAAGGTATTGCACGTGTTGCAGCAAGCGATACAGTAGCAGTTGTAGTTGAGGTTAACTCAGAAACTGACTTTGTTGCTAAGAACGAAACATTCCAGGAATTCGTTCAGGTTGTAGCAGATAATGCCCTTGCTTCAGGTTTAGAAGGCGGAGCAAACGGAGAAGACATTGAAGCAGTTCTTGATATGAACGGCCTTAAAGAACTTCTTGTTGAAAAGACAGCAACAATCGGAGAAAAATTATCAGTTCGTAGATTTGCAAAAGTTACAGGAGACTGCGTTGCATCATATCTTCACGCAGGTGGAAAGATTGGTGTATTAGTTGCAGGTACAGGCGCTTCTGATGTAAAAGAAGCTCTTACAAATGTTGCTATGCAGATTGCAGCTATGAACCCACAGTATATCAGCAGAGCAGAAATTTCTGCTGACGAACTTGCAAAGATCCGTGAGATCACAGTTGATAGTGCACTCAATGATCCTGCATCTTTACCAAAGCCTATTCAGAATGAATTATATACAAAGGTTGAAACTGAAAAGTTATTCTCAGAAGAAGACCTTGCTATTCTTGCTGAAAAGAAGAATGATAAGTATTTATATAACTTCTTATCAAAAGAAGCTATTGCTAAGCTTGCAGAACTTGCTTTGGCTGGCAAAGCAGCATATGTTGAAAACAAGATTTTTGCAGGTCTTGTAGAAGGACGTATTTCTAAGCAGCTCAAAGAAATCTGCTTATTAGACCAGACATATGTAAAGGCTGAAGACGGAAAGCAGACAGTAGCAGCATATCTTGCTTCTGTAAACAAAGACCTTGCAATCGCTAAGTTCGTTCGTTTCGAAGTTGGCGAAGGTATGGAAAAGAAAAATGAAGATTTTGCAGCTGAGGTAGCAGCTCAGATGGCAAACGCATAAGAGTGATGAGAATCCCGTGGGTGACCACGGGATTTTTTTTATGCAAAAAAATGTATATTGCGATGATTTTTTTCTTTTCAATATTGCATATTTTCATTATAATGATAAATGAGATAAATTGTGGTCATACGGATAAGCGCAGTGACCATACCCTTATTAAGGAAATCTAATAAAAGCGAGGACAATATTATGAGAGTTTATTGTGGAAAAGATTATGAAGAAGCTAGTAGAATTGCTGCCAATCTGATTGCAGCACAGGTAACAGTGAAGCCGGACTGTGTACTCGGTCTTGCAACAGGTTCCACACCAATCGGTACATACAAATGTCTGGTAGAAAAGTTCGAAAAAGGCGATTTGGATTTTTCTAAAGTTAAGAGTATTAATCTTGATGAATATCGCGGACTTTCACCGGAAAATGACCAGAGTTACCGTTATTTTATGAACGATAATCTCTTTAACCATGTAAATATTGATAAAGCTAATACTAATGTTCCAAACGGTTTGGAACCGGATGCGGATAAGGCATGTAAGGACTATGATGCAATTATTGCCCAGTCAGGCGGTATTGATTTGCAGTTACTCGGAATCGGCCACAACGGTCATATCGGATTTAACGAGCCGGCGGATGCATTTGCTAAGACAACCAACTGTGTAAAACTGACACAGAGCACAATAGATGCCAATGCAAGATTTTTTGAAACTATTGATGATGTTCCGAAGGAAGCTTATACAATGGGTATCGGAACCATTATGCAGGCAAAATGTGTATTGGTTCTTGCGACAGGAGCAGGCAAGAATGAAATCGTTAAGAAATCCTTCCTCGGTGATGTAACACCTCAGGTACCGGCATCCATTTTACAGTTCCATCCGAATTTTATCTTAGTTGGTGATAAGGAAGCTCTGGGCGACAATTTTAACGATTATTTATAATGTGATTATCTGCGAATGAATGACGTTAGTTTCGGATAATTCATTGCAAAAAGAACAGAGTTCTAATATAATAGATTAGATAAGAGAAATACGGTAGGATGCGGTAATGGCGGTGGCTGCACAAAAGAAGGCCGCTGATGCGGCAAGACGAAAACGAATTAATCGACTGAAAAAGATAATCATAGGAACGGTTCTGGCTGCAATTTTGATATCGGTAAGTATGAGTATTGTCTGTGGTTTTTTGGTATGGAAAATTGCAGGCCTAAAGGAAGAACTCAGGGAGTCCGAAGCCAGATGCGAAACATTGCTTGAGGCGATGGCGGATGGGAATTTTCATCTCGATGATGATTATTTTCCGGAGGAAATTGCAGAAGAAGAGGTTGAGATACCGGTTCCGGAAGAACCGGCAAGCGTGGATGAGATACATACCAGAAAGGTGTACCTTACCTTTGATGATGGTCCCAGTGAGAATACAAGGGCGATTCTCGATGTGTTGAAGGAATATGATGTGAAGGCAACCTTTTTTGTTACAGGACAGCAGGCATTGTCACATCCTGAACGCTACCGCGAAATAGCGGCAGAAGGGCATACGCTGGGCATGCATTCTTACAGCCATAAATACAGTGAGATCTATGAGTCTGTAGACAGTTTTGGAGAGGATTTGCTCATGTTGCAGTCTTTTCTGGAGGATACAACGGGTAGTACACCGGTGTTTTACCGTTTCCCGGGCGGAAGCAGTAATACGGTAAGTGAGATGCCCATGTCCCAGTTGTGTGATTATTTGACGGATAACGGGATTACATATTTTGACTGGAATGTATCCAGTAAAGATGCGGTTAGTCCAATGCGTCCGGCGCAGGAGATTGTAAGGAATTGCACACAGAATCTTGAGAATTTTGATAATGCAGTCATTTTATTGCATGATGCGGCGAATAAAACATCGACGGTAGATGCGTTACCGGAGATTATTGAGAGCATTCAGGCAATGGATAATACAGAGATTTTACCGATAACGGAAGAAACGGTAGCAATACACCATTAATTAAAAAACGGAGGATACGATAATGGGATTTTTTTCGGAATTAAAGGAAGATTTGTCTCAGGCAGTGAACGAACTGGTTCCAAATGAAGAAGCAGTGGAGGAAGTAGTGGAAGAAACAGTAGCAGAGATTTCTGATACGGAAGCATTGTTTGAAGCTGCAGAGGCAGAATTTGAAGAAGAACTGGAAGCTAAGAACCACGAAGCAGAAGTTGTACCGGAAGTTACTGCAGTAGAAGAAGCGGTAACTGCAGATGCAGTAGATGAAGCAGCTTCAGCTCTTGATGAGATTTCAACTATCATGAAGAATGTGGTTGTTAACGGCGATATTGAAGCAGACGGATCTTTGGATTTGTTTGGCGCGGTTAACGGTAATATCAAGATTTTAGGTAAATTGAATGTAACAGGTAAGATTACCGGTAATTCCGAAGCAGTGGAAGTGTATGCACAGAGTGCCAATGTGGTTGGTGATATTACAAGCCACGGAAGCGTTAAGATTGGTAATGATTCTGTAATCCGCGGTAATATTTATGCTACGAGCGCTGTTATTGCAGGAGCCGTAAAGGGTGATATTGATGTTAAGGGTCCGGTTATTCTGGATGCATCCGCAATTGTAATGGGTAACATCAAATCCAAATCCGTTCAGATTAATAACGGTGCGGTTATTGAAGGTCTTTGTTCACAGTGTTATGCAGAAGTTAGTCCTTCTTCTTTCTTCCGTGAATAGCGATACGGACTTTGTATAATTACAACGACACAGAGGTAAGAGACATGAAGAGAATTTTATTAAAACTCAGCGGAGAAGCACTTGCCGGTGAGAAGAAGATGGGATTTGACGAAGAAACTGTCCGCAAGGTTGCCGTTCAGGTAAAAGAACTTGTTGATGATGGAATCCAGGTTGGTATTGTTATCGGTGGCGGTAATTTTTGGAGAGGACGTACCAGTGAAAATATTGACCGTACAAAGGCAGACCAGATCGGTATGCTTGCAACGGTTATGAACTGTATTTACGTATCAGAGATTTTCCGTTCCGTGGGAATGATGACCAATATTCTTACTCCGTTTGAATGCGGTTCTTTTACGAAGTTATTTTCAAAGGACAGAGCACTTAAATATTTTGAGAAAGGTATGGTAGTCTTTTTTGCCGGTGGTGCAGGACATCCGTATTTTTCAACCGATACACCTACGGTGCTTCGTGCAATTGAAGTAGAGGCAGATGTCATTCTTCTTGCAAAGGCAATAGACGGAGTATACGATTCTGATCCAAGAACCAATCCGGATGCCAAGAAATACGACGAGGTGTCCATTGATGAAGTGGTAGAGAAGAACCTTCAGGTTGTAGATATGACAGCTTCCGTACTTGCGAAAGAGAACAGAATGCCGATGTGGGTATTCGGCTTAAACGAAGAGAATAGTATTGTTAACGCTGTTAAAGGCGAATTTAAGGGTACAAAGGTAACCGTATAAAGAATAAGAGAGGGTATAATATGGACGCAAGATTACAGGTTTATAATGATAAAATGGAAAAGGCTTTGGCACATTTGGAAGGTGATTACCAGACTATCCGTGCAGGACGTGCCAATCCTCATGTATTGGACAAGATTAAAGTGGATTATTACGGAACTCCTACACCACTTCAGCAGGTAGGTAATATTTCAGTTCCTGAACCACGTATGCTTCAGATTGCACCATGGGAAAAAAGTTTAATTAAAGAGATTGAAAAGGCAATTATGATGTCAGATGTAGGAATTACTCCTTCTAATGACGGTGCGGTAATTCGCCTTGTTTTCCCTGAGTTAACAGAAGAGAGAAGAAAAGATTTGGTTAAGGATGTTAAGAAGAAAGGTGAGGATGCAAAGGTTGCAATCCGTAACATCCGTCGTGATGGAAATGATGCATTTAAGAAACTGGGTAAAGAAGAAGTTTCTGAAGACGAAATCAAAGATTTACAGGATAAACTTCAGAAGATAACAGACCAGTTTATCAAAGATATTGATGCAGCAATTGATTCCAAATCAAAAGAAATCATGACAGTATAAAACAAATATAAGAGGGGGCAGACTTAAAGGTGTGTCCTCTCTTTATGTCATTGTATGAAAGGGGAAACTATGCAGATTCCAAATCATGTAGCAATTATTTTAGACGGTAACGGAAGGTGGGCAAAGGCTCACGGAAAGCCGAGAACCTTTGGACATGTACAGGGTGCCAAAACAGTAGAAGATATGTGTGAGATTACTTACAATATGGGTATCAATTATTTCACGGTATACGCATTTTCTACCGAAAATTGGAGCAGGCCGGCCGAGGAGGTAGCAGCTCTTATGAAGTTGCTCCGTAATTATATGGTTAACTGTAAAAAACGTGCTAACCAGAATAATATGTGCGTACGTGTTATCGGTGACAAGACCAAACTGGATGCAGACATTCAAGAGAAAATTGCAGATTTGGAAGAAGCTACCAAGGACAACACAGGTCTTCATTTCCAGATTGCGATTAACTATGGCGGACGTGATGAGTTAAGACGTGCAATGGGTAAGATTGCTGCAAAAGTACAGGCGGGCGAGATTATGCCGGAGGATATTACTGAGCAGGTAATTGAAGACCATTTGGATACAGCCGGACTTCCGGCACCGGATTTATTAATCCGTACTTGTGGAGAACAGAGGATTTCCAATTTCTTATTATGGCAGAATGCATATACAGAATTTTATTTTACGCCGGTTGCATGGCCTGATTTTTCAAAAGAAGAATTGGAAAAGGCTGTAGCTGCATATAATCAAAGAGACAGAAAATACGGCGGTATTAAGGAGGAATAAGAATGGTAACCAGATGTATAAGCGGAGCTGTTTTGGTTGTAATCGCACTGGTGACGATTCTTTCAGGCGGATATATTTTGGCGGGAACGCTGCTTGCTATTTCCTGCATCGGTTTTTATGAATTATCCAAGGCATGTAAGATACACGGCAATAAGGTGAATGCATTGGAAGTAGTGTGTTATTTGGCAATTATCGCTTTTTATGCACTTACTGTATTCTCGCCGGATGAGACACTTGTGTTATTATGGGCGGTATTGTTTTTCTTATGTGTAATGGGCGTATATGTACTCACATTTCCAAAGTATCATGCCAACCAGATTATGGCAGCCTATTTTTGTGTATTATATGCACCGGTGATGTTTTCCTTTATTTACCGTATCCGTATGATGGAGTACGGAATATATCTGGTGTGGATGGTGTTTATTGCTTCATGGATTAGTGATACTTTTGCTTATTTTACAGGAGTATTGTTAGGTAAGCATAAACTGGCTCCGGTACTCAGCCCTAAAAAATCAGTAGAAGGCAGTATCGGTGGTGTTGCCGGTTCAGCATTGGCAGGAGCCTTGTTCGGGTATTTGTTTTCTGCCAAGGTAGGGCAGGAAGTGAATTTGATTGTAGTATGTGCGGTATTGGGAGCATTGGGAAGTGTTATTTCCCAGATTGGCGATTTGGCAGCATCTGCAATCAAACGTAATCAGGATATTAAGGATTATGGTACATTGATTCCGGGTCATGGAGGAATTATGGACCGTTTTGACAGCGTGATAGTTACGGCGCCGATCATTTACTTTTTGGTTTATTATTTTGTTTAAAATTGGAGTAGCATATGAAAAAAATAGCGATATTGGGTTCTACCGGTTCGATTGGGACACAGACTTTGGAAATAGTACGTGAGCAGGGCGGACTTGAAGTGGTTGCTCTTGCTGCCGGCAGAAATGCTAAGCTAATGGAAGCACAGGTCCGTGAGTTTAGACCGAAAATTGCATGTATGTGGGATGAAGAAGCGGGAAGACTGTTAAAAGAAGCAGTTGCCGATTTGGATACCAGGGTTGTATGCGGTATGGACGGTCTGCTGGAAATTGCAGTAATGCCGGAATCTGAAATGCTTGTAACTGCAATTGTGGGTATGATTGGTATCCGTCCGACGATTGCAGCGATAGAAAGCGGTAAGGATATTGCGCTTGCCAATAAAGAGACATTGGTGACGGCAGGTCATATTATTATGCCCCTGGCGGCCAAAATGGGAGTATCTATTTTGCCGGTTGACAGTGAACACAGTGCGATTTTCCAGTCATTACAAGGGCAGGATAAGGAAGGCATTGATAAGATTTTACTTACGGCATCCGGAGGACCGTTTAGAGGCAAAAAGCGCGAAGAATTGGTAAATATGACCGCTGCGGACGCTCTTAAGCATCCAAACTGGTCCATGGGTCGTAAGATTACCATTGATTCGGCTTCTCTGGTAAATAAGGGATTGGAAGTTATTGAGGCTAAGTGGTTATTTGATGTAAGCCTGGATCAGGTTCAGGTATTAATTCAGCCACAGAGTATCCTGCATTCAGCGGTACAGTTTAAGGATGGTGCGGTCATTGGACAGATGGGACTTCCGGATATGAAGCTTCCTATCCAGTATGCATTGTTCTATCCAAGACGCCTTCCGATGCAGAATAACCAGGTGGATTTTTATGAACTGGCCAATATGACTTTTGAAAAGCCGGATACGGAGACTTTTGAAGGTCTTGCGATGGCTTACGAGGCATCCCGTATTGGCGGAAGTATGCCTACGGTATTTAATGCTGCAAATGAAAAGGCTGTGGCGTTGTTTTTGGATAACAAGATACGATTTTTACAGATATATGAATTAATCCGTGCATCCATGGAGAATCATAAAGTAGTAGCAGATCCTACGGTTGAGCAGATTCTTGCGGCTGAAGCGGAATGCTATGAATTTATTAAATCTAAATTAAACTAGATTTTTGAGGTGACAGAGTGACAATTATTTATTTTGTGCTGATTTTTGGGCTTGTAGTAGTAGCTCATGAATTCGGACATTTTTTGCTTGCTAAGGCAAACGGGATACATGTAATTGAATTTGCGGTAGGCATGGGTCCCAAATTATTGCATTTCAAAAAAGGAGAAACGGAGTATTGCCTGCGTTTACTGCCGATTGGCGGTGCCTGTATCTTTGAAAATGAGGATGAACTCGGAGGCGGTGAAAACCGTGTTTATGAAGAAGGTTCTTTTCCTGCAGCGAGTGTATGGGCAAGGATTTCTACAGTAATAGCAGGTCCGTTGTTTAACTTTATCCTTGGCTTTTTACTTGCGTTTATTATTGTATGGTTTTCGGGATCAGACCGACCGGTGATTAACGGACTGATTGAAGGCTATCCTGCGCAGGAAGCCGGTATTGAACCCGGAGATGTGATTACCCATATGAATGGGGAAAGAATTTACCTTGCCAGAGAGATTTACATTAATATGTATATTAACAAGGGTAAGGACATGGCTCTTGTATACGAACGTGACGGTAAATCGTATGAGACTATCGTAACACCTAGGTATAGTGAAGAGGAAGGACGTTATTTGATAGGCTTTCAGGGATATGGCGAATATGTGGATTGTAAAAATGCCAATATTTTTCCATACACCTATTATGAAGTCCGTTATTGCCTGACTTCTACAATAAAGAGTCTTGGCATGTTGATAAGCGGTAACGGAAGTAAGGATGATGTGTCAGGACCAATCGGAGTTGCACAGGTAATTGGGGATATTTCTAAGCAGGCGGCACCGTATGGAATGGGAGTAGTAGCAATTAATTTACTTAATATAACCTTGCTGCTTAGTGTGAACCTTGGGGTTATGAATCTGCTTCCGCTTCCGGCACTGGATGGTGGCCGTTTGATTTTCCTGCTGGTTGAAGCAGTACGTGGTAAGCCGATACCACCGGATAAAGAAGGTATGGTACATTTTGCGGGATTTGTGGCTTTAATGATTCTTATGGTATTTGTTATGTATAATGATATTATGAGATTGTTTGGATGAAGTTAAAATATGATTTAACAAAAGGTTGGAACAATATATTAATGCAATAGCCGGTGTAGAATATTTCTGCGCCGGCTGTTTTTATTTATATTTCCGGAAAGATATTATGTGGGAAAAGGTGTTTGGGATGCAACAGAACTACCAGATATTGTATTGTGCAAAATGATGACAGAAAAATCATTGGTAAAAATGCCGAAGTGACAGAGGAGGGCTGGTATGTTACTATTGGGGAGTAATAGATAAGTCAATCATTTTGAGTCTGATTATCAGGACCGTTCGGTCAAATTTTTCAACAGTTTTACAACATAAAGAATGGAGGAAAGATGGAGTTTTTTTGCAATTATATATGGGAGAAGGGACTTCGTGATAAGAACGAGGATTCGTTGTGTATCCGTCAGGTAAATAGGGATGGGACAAAGTATCTTCTGGCAGTGGTATGCGACGGAATCGGAGGTTTGGAAGCCGGTGAGCATGCAAGCAGTTTTGTTGTAAACAGTATGCTGGAATGCTTTAAAAAGATGGTAAGAAGACCTGGCAAGCTGTCAGGGCGAAGCATCTGTAATACCGTTAAGAGGCAGATATACAGTTGCCATATGCAACTTCAAAGATACGGAAAAGAGTTGGGTATCCGTCTTGGAACAACTATGAGCATGATTTTGCTTGCTGGAAGTAGTGGCTACATATTTCATGTTGGTGACAGTGCTGTTTTTGAAGGGAAGAAATGTTTGAAAAGGATGACTCCGATTCAACAGGATAAATCAGGAGCGTTATTACAGGCGGTCGGAACAGGTAGAAATCCGATTCTGTTTTATAGACGTATGAGGCTGGGAAGGGGGATGGTTTTCCTTCTTTCAAGTGATGGATTTTACAAAAGGAGTGAACATAGGATTTGTACGGCAGAGTGGATAAAACGGATAGAGTGTGATGAGAAAAGAATCCGGGAATCGTTAGTGGCTGTTAAGGAGAATGTCCAGATATTGGGTGAGAAGGATAATATTTCAGCAATTTGTATTAAAGTGGGGTGATAAGGATGACAGATGGATTGTTGGGAAACAGATATATGATAAAGAAGCAATTGGGAAGGGGAGGACGAGGATCCGTCTATTTATGCTATGACAATAAACTGCAGAAAGAATGGGCGGTAAAAGAACTGGAAGAACCGTCGGATTTGGAACGGAGTATGGAACTGGAGCTGTTAAAAACCATATCCTGTAATGCCTTTCCTCGCATTGTAGATATTGTAAAGGAAGCCGGGCAGGTATTTCTGGTTATGGATTATGTGGAAGGAATTACGCTTAAAGAAAAGATGAAACATCAGACACTGACGGAGAAGGATGTATTACCTTGGGCAAAGGATATTGCAAAAGGAATCAACTATCTGCATCGGATGTCAGTCCCGATTTTATATATGGACTGTAAGCCGGATAATATTATGCTGACAAATGCCGGGGAAATACGACTGGTTGATTTGGGAAGTGCCTATGTCTGTTTTAAGGATAAGAAACAGCGCATCAGTGGGACGAAATATTTTGCGCCGAAGGAACAGTGTGGACAGAGAAAGGACAAAAATGCCGGTACGCCGGATGTCAGAACGGATATCTATGCTTTTGGAATGACTCTGTATTATCTATTGACAGGAGGTAAAAAAGAACAGCGTCGTGGCGGTAAACTGAGTATTAAAGATGTTAATCCGTCCGTATCCTGGGGAATGAGTCATATTATCGAGAAATGCACGATGGAAAAACCGGAACAAAGATACCAATCGATGGAAGAGGTACTGGAACAACTGCAGCATATCCGCAGGATTGGAAGACAAAAAGAGAGTAAGATACGTATTCAAAGAGGAGCTGTATCTGCGTGTAAGATAGTATGTGCGTTTTTAGTGTTGTATTTTGCATACTGCCATCAGTACAAAGAAGTGGATTATCCGTTATGGCTTATTTGGATATGTGGAATTCTTTTTTTGCTGCTTTGTCGTAAAAGAACAAGTGTTATTTATGAAGTGAATAAAGATGTTTTCTGTGGAATGGGAAAAAGGTTCCTTTATTTAATGCTATTAGTGGTTGGTTTGGCAGGAATGATTCGTTTGACCACTCAGGCAGCGGGGGAGAGGGAAAAAGAATCCGCTAACGTATTGGAGGATGGAACCGTAGAACAACGGTTACGTGCCATTTTGTATGATGAATATGGCAGAAAGATATTAATTAAGGATGGTTCATATTGGGAGATAAAAGATGATATTCTTATGTCGATTCCTTTGGATGAATTGGAGTCCGGAAAAGGTGAGATATCCATTTGCTATAGGAGTGAGCCGGAAGAAGTGAGTAAGGTTTATTCAATTAATGTTGTAAAGGAGTAGATAGAGGAGGTATGAATATTGAGAAAAATGAAGATATATCTGGATACATCTGTTATCAGTTATTTATCACAGCCGGATGCACCGGAGAAGATGGAAGAAACCAGAAGGTTTTGGGAAATATTAAAAGAGGGGAGAGTATATGAAGTATTTATATCCGATATTGTGTTAAATGAAATCAGTAAATGTTCAAATGAGAAATTTGATATATTAATGGATTTTTTAAATCAAATAGAGTATAATATGGTTATTAGAGATGAGAAGACTATAAAACTGGCAGATAAATTTGTGGGCCTGGGTATTTTAAAACAGAAATGTACTGAGGATTGTCAACATATTGCGTCAGCTCTTTTGGCAGGTTGTGATATTATTACATCTTGGAACTTTAAACATATTGTGAATGTAAAAACAATAAAAGGTGTAAAAGTGATAACTACCTTGGAAGGCTATAAGGATTTGTTGATTTATCCACCATCGGTTTTGCTGGAGGAAGTGTATGATGGCGATGAAGGAACCAATAATAAGTGAAAGATTTGGTGTGGATGATATCCGAAAGATACGGGAGTATAATGCGGAACGATACAAGAATATGACGACAGAGGAAATTATCAATGATACCCGTAAGGGTGC
>JAGATU010000002.1 GCA_017621115.1 Lachnospiraceae bacterium | reverse complement strand
CTGGATGAGAGTATTTACAAACTGGTGGTAGGATCAGTTACTTTTGATACCATCGAAGAGGACGATTCTTTAAAGAGTCCGTATGCTCTTATTGATGAACTTAGGGAAGATTTTAAAGAACTTGCAGAGATTACGACCGATAAAGAGAGCAGAATGTGGCTGCTTAGTCTTTTGCGTAACTTATCCACATTGCGTGACAGGGTGGATGATATCCGCATGAATTTGGAAGAAGGCAACCGGTATGATGAAAATATAGAGATGCTGGATAACAATATCTATATTTTGACGGAATTGATACAGGATGATATCCAGTACTATATTTACTATCAGACACAGAGTATCGAGCAGTTGAAGAATTCGTTAAATGAACAGGTTGCAAACTTTATTGGAATTTTTGCACTAACGGGATTGGCCATTGTGGTAATAGCCATGATTGCAACGGGATATGTGGTAAGAAGTATTACCAAGCCGGTCCGTGACTTGTCCGATGCGGCTACAAAGATTGCGGACGGGGATTTCTCGACACGTGTGGAAGTGGCAACAAAAGATGAAATCGGTACGCTTGCGGAAAATGTAAATGAAATGAGTGGCCGTTTGGAAGAGATGGTGCAGAAGATAAAAGAGGACGAACGTAAGATGCGTCATACAGAGCTTCGTCTTTTGCAGGAGCAGATTAATCCGCATTTCCTTTATAACACACTGGATACCATTGTGTGGCTTGTAGAGGGTAACTCGCCCGATAAAGCGGTTAATATGGTAGTTTCGTTATCTGATTTTTTCCGTATTGTACTCAGTAAGGGAAAGGATATTATTACCATCCGTGAGGAAGAGCAGCATATCCGCAGTTATCTGGAAATCCAGCAGGTGCGATACCGTGATATCCTTGAATATGAAATCCGGATACCGGAAGAATTGTACGGATATAAAATCCTAAAACTGACCCTGCAGCCGATAGTGGAAAACTCCCTCTATCACGGAATTAAAGTAAAGCGGGGAAAAGGAAGTATAACGGTTACGGGAACCCTTAAGGATGATAAGATTTATTTTGAAATAAAAGACACAGGTGTCGGAATGACACAGGAGGAACTGGATTCCATCCGTGCGAAACTGAGCAGACCATGTAAAGAAACGGATTCCGGTTTCGGCCTTGCCAATGTAAATGAGCGTATCCGTATGAATTATGGGCCGGAATACGGTGTGACGGTTGATTCTGTACAGGGAGAAGGTACTTGGGTGCAGATTGTAATTCCGGCACAGAAGATTGAAGCATAGTTGTATTGCTGTGCTGCTACCAGGGAGAATGGAAATGAGAAAAAGCATATTGCCGCACAGGAAATTGACTGCGGTACTCATGATTTTAATAATGGGGATGAGTTGTGTATCCTGCAAAATGTTTAATGCAGAGCTGGAACAGGAGGTTACTTCAGAAGAAGATAATCTCATCGTGGTAGGATATTCCCAACTTGGAAGTGAGTCGGTATGGCGTACAGCCAATACCAATTCAATACAAAAGGCACTTTCCGAAGAGAACGGTTTCTTTTTACAGTTAAAAAATGCAAGACAAAAGCAGGAGAACCAGATTAAGGCAATCCGTAGTTTTATTTCCCAGAGAGTAGACTATATTGTTTTTTCACCGATTGAAGAAGAGGGCTGGAGAACGGTTTTGACAGAAGCAAGGAAAGCAGGCATTCCGGTTATTCTTGTGGACAGAACGATTTCCACAAAGGATGAGTCTTTATATACCACGCGTGTAGGTACGGATACCTATTGGGAAGGTGAACAGGCAGGCATCTGGCTGGAAGAGGATTTGTTAAAAACAGGTGAGCAGGATGAGACTGTTAATATCGTAATATTGGAAGGAACGACCGGTGCCACATCCCAGATTGGCAGAAGTGTCGGTTTTGAGAACATAGCAAAACAGCATGAGAATTGGAATATTCTGGCATCTGAGAGCGGGGATTTTACTACGGCAAAAGGCAAGGAAGTCATGGAAAAATACCTGTGGCTGTATGATGATATTGATGTTTTGGTATCCCAGAATGATGATATGACCTTTGGCGCAATTGAAGCATTGAAGGAATCGGGAAGGTACATCGGACCGGAGGATGATATCCGTATTATTTCTTTTGATGCCGGACGTTCTGCTTTGGAATTGGTAAAAGCCGGAGAGATTGATGTGGACATTGAGTGTAATCCGGAGCAGGGCGAATTACTGGCAGAAGTCATTCACAAATTGCAAAGCGGAGAAAAGGTTGAGAAGGTATATATGGTAGAGGATAAGGTATTCACGATTGATAATGTCGATGAATACCTGGAAAGCAGAACCTACTAAGGAGTTGGCGGATGTTAAAGATATTTTTGGTAGAAGATGAATCAATTATGAGGGAAGGCCTTAGGGATAATATGCCATGGCAGCAGTTTGGCTATGAGTTTGTGGGAGAGGCTGCTGACGGAGAAAATGCACTCCCGTTAATACGGAAAACAAGGCCGGATGTTTTGCTGACGGATATCAAAATGCCGTTTATGGACGGATTGTCCTTGAGCCGTATTGTGGCAAAAGAATTTCCTAACATGAAGATTATTATTCTGAGTGGTTATGATGATTTTGAATATGCCAGACAGGCCATCCAGATTGGCGTGGAGCAGTACATATTAAAGCCGGTTACCAGGGAAACATTAAAGAAAGTCCTGTCGGAAGTGAAAGACAAAATTGATTCCGAGAGGGAGAAAAAAATAAACATGGAAAGAATCCAAAGCGAGAGACGGGAATATGAACTGATGTCGCGGAGGACATTTTTTGAAAAGGTATTCAGCGGACGCCTGTCCGTCCAGGAAATCTATACGGAAATGGAGAAACTTTCCATTCAATTGGAGGGACCGTATTTTAACCTGATTTTAGTCGGTACGCAAAGAAAAGCGAAGGGTGCCGGTGTGGCGTCCGGTAATTCGCAGAAGTTTGTGCGTTGTCAGGATGAAATGATGCACTATTTTATGAGATTTCCGGAATATGTCATTTTTAATTGGAATATGAATACATACGGAATTCTTATAAAGGGTGAGCAGGATATGATGGATAGCTATACTCGCCGTGCACTGCAGAATATTACAAGGATTTATTCGCAGATAGAGGATGAGTATGACTGGCATGCAACGCAGGGGACACCGGTTGCGCGTCTTAGCTTATTGTCTGAGTGCTACGAAGAAGCAAATCATCAATTGTCGTTGCAATAT
>JAGATU010000033.1 GCA_017621115.1 Lachnospiraceae bacterium | reverse complement strand
TGTTGTAACTACAACAACACATAAGACTTTAAGAGGACCGAGAGGTGGTCTTATCTTAGCCAACAAAGAAGCTGCTGAGAAGTTTAACTTTAACAAAGCAATCTTCCCCGGTATCCAGGGTGGTCCTTTGATGCATGTAATCGCTGCTAAGGCTGTATGTTTCAAAGAAGCGTTATCCGATGAGTTTAAGGATTACCAGAAGCAGGTTGCAGCTAACGCACAGGCACTTGCAAAAGGTCTTATCAGCCGTGATATCAAGATTGTTTCCGGCGGTACAGACAACCACTTAATGCTTGTTGATCTTACTACATACGGTTTGACAGGTAAGGCAGTTGAAAAATTGCTTGACCAGGCTCATATCACATGTAACAAGAACACAATTCCTAACGACCCACAGTCTCCATTTGTTACAAGTGGTGTACGTTTGGGAACACCTGCTGTTACATCCAGAGGTATGAAAGAAGACGATATGGATAAGATTGCAGAAGCTATCGCAATGGTAATTAAAGGCGGCGAGGAAAAAGTTGCCGATGCAAGAGCCATTGTTCAGGCGCTTACAGACAAATATCCTTTAATTTAATTTGGATAGATACAAAAGAAAAAGGGGCGGTTTCAGAGTATCTCTGAAACCGCCTGTTGACTTATTTAGGTAGAGATAGGAAAGAGATTGGTTTATGAAAGCATTTTTTTCAAATTTGAAAGCAAAAGGAATCAGCGCAGATACGTTAAAGTGGATTGCGATGATTACCATGTTTATTGACCATATAGGAGCAGCGGTTTTAGAGTATATCCCGCAGTTTGAACTCCCGGCTGTAAATGCCGCTTACTATATTATGCGTTACATAGGAAGATTGGCATTCCCAATTTATTGCTTCCTGCTTGTGGAGGGATATCATCACACAAGTAACCGGATGCGGTATTTAAGGGATTTGTTGATTTTCGGTTTGATTTCGGAAATTCCGTTTGAGATTTGTTTTATGAGTGAACCGGGAAACGGATTCCATAATATATTTTGGACTCTTGCGCTTGGATTGGGTGTGATGATGGCACTCGACTATGCAAAAACAAAATATGTTAATGCTACCTGGATGAATCTTCTGATTATGGTGGTTGGAGCGTATGCGGCTGAAACTCTGGGGTGTGATTACGGAGCCATCGGCGTGCTGTTAATTTTCATTTTATACCAGACCCGCAACGATCGTGCAAAGCAGTCCATCTTCGGTGGTATCGCCATGTTGTACGAAGTTACCGGCCCAATAGCCTTTGTGCTGACCTACTTCTACAATGGTGAGAGAAAGATTAAAAAATATAAATACGCATTTTATGCTTTCTACCCGGTACATTTGATATTGTTGTATCTAATACGGTTACTTTTTGTGTAATTTGATTTGTAGATATGCCGTTTTCTTATGCTTTATCAAGTGACCCTTTTAAAAACGTCGGTACTTGCGCAGCGTAATTTGCTGCGTTAGTACCGTTACGTTTTTAACGGAACGAAAGCGTGTCACGTATAAAGCATAAGAAAACGGCATTGTACACAACAAAATGCACAAAATGGCTTGCGTTTGTTTGGGGAATGTGCTAAAGTATCCATTGGTGACATACAGTTGTGCGCGTCAGAAAGACAATGACGGACACATGTTTTTCCGGAAAGGACAGAATAGTGGATTCTACCGAATATTACGTAGTAAAACAAAGAGCTTTGCCGGAAGTCCTGCTTAAAGTCGTGGAAGCCAAACGCCTTGTGGAGTCTAAGAAGACCATGAGCGTTCAGGAAGCAGTCGATAAAGTGGGAATCAGCAGAAGCTCTTTTTATAAGTATAAGGATGATATTTTCAAATTCCGTGATAATGCCAGAGGAAGTACCATTACCCTTACAATGGATATGGAGGATGAACCGGGAGCATTATCGGATGTACTTAAGGTGATTGCGGACTCGGGAGCGAATATTTTGACGATACATCAGAGTATCCCGATTAATGGAGTAGCGGCAATCAGTATCAGTATCCAGGTTCTGGAGACGACGAAGAATGTTTCGGATATGCTTACAGGATTGGGGGCACAGGCGGCAGTACATCATGTTAAGATGGTGGCCGGTGAATAGAAACGAAGAAGAGACAGAGGAGTAAGAAGTTATGATTAAGGCAGCAGTGTTAGGATACGGAACAGTAGGAAGCGGTGTAGTAGAAGTACTGCATGAGAATAGGGAATTAATTGCAAAAAGAGTCGGCGATGAAATCGAAGTAAAATACATATTGGATTTACGTGATTTTCCGGGTGACCCTTTCGAAGATAAGGTTATCCATGATTTTAATATTATTGTAAATGACCCGGAGGTTTCTATTGTTTGTGAGACCATGGGCGGTACAAAGCCTGCTTATCAGTTTACCAAGGACTGCTTACTTGCAGGTAAGAGCGTTTGTACATCCAATAAGGAATTGGTTGCTTCATACGGTCCTGAATTATTACAGACTGCTAAGGACAATAACTGTTCTTATTTCTTTGAAGCAAGTGTTGGCGGCGGTATTCCGATTATCCGTCCAATGTTAACATCCCTTGCGCCGGAATCCATCGAGAAAATTAAAGGTATCTTAAATGGTACTACAAACTATATTTTGACCAAGATGGCAAAAGAAGGCGCCGATTATGCAGAGGTGTTAAAAGAAGCACAGGATAAAGGTTATGCGGAACGTAATCCGGAAGCTGATGTGGAAGGATACGATGCATGCAGAAAGATTGCTATTCTTTCTTCTTTAATGACAGGGAAGAATGTTGATTTTAATAAGATTCATACAGAAGGTATTACCAAAATCACAACAAGAGATTTTGAGTATGCAAAGGCAGTAAATAAGAGCATTAAGCTTTTGGCCGTAAGTGAGCGTACCGAAGATGGTGCATCTTTACTGGTAGCTCCGTTTATGATCGGTGAGGACCATCCTCTTAATGGCGTTAACGATGTGTTCAATGCTGTGTACGTAACCGGTAATATGGTTGGTGATTTGATGTTCTACGGTCACGGCGCAGGTAAGCTTGCAACAGCAAGTGCGGTTGTGGCAGACGTGATTGAGTGTGCGAAGACTTTGGGTAGCAATGTTCCTGTTCTTTGGGATGCGGAAGAACTTAAGATTGCCAATAATGATGATTGTGAAAGAAAGTTCTTTGTACGTGCTGCGCTTAGTGAAAGAGGCGCCGTACTGAATAGTTTTACTAACATTACAGAGATTCGTACGGATGATATGGATTTTGGTTTTATCACCGAAGTAATGACAGAAAAAGATTTTGCTTCCCGCATCAAAGGATTAATAGAAGTATTGTCCGTAATCCGCGTAGATGAAACATAAAAAGTAAATCTAAGGCGTCAAAGGACGCCGCCTAAGATTTACTAAGTTTTATGTCGAAGAATATTTCTTTGAAATATTCTTCTTAAATTATGTGAGGTAGATATATGAAATATATAGTAGTTTTAGGTGACGGAATGGCAGATGAGTCCATCGAGGCACTTGGTGGCAAGACAATAATTGAATATGCGAATACGCCCTGCCTTGATAAACTCAGCAAAATGTCTGAAATCGGAATGGTACATACGATTCCGGACGGCATGAGCCCGGGTTCTGACACTGCGAATCTGTCTGTGCTCGGATATGACCCGAAGAAATATTATTCCGGTCGTTCTCCGCTCGAAGCATTAAGCATTGGTGTGCCTATGAACGATACGGATATCGCACTCCGTTGTAATATCGTTACGATTTCCGACGATGATGTTCCTTTTGAAGAAAAGACCATTATCGACCACAGTTCTGACGAAATCAGTACAGAGGACTGTGCGGTATTACTGAATGCGGTAAAAGAACAACTCGAAAGTGAGAATTATCATTTTTATGTGGGTACCAGTTACCGTCACTGCCTGATATGGAATCATGGAGAAGTGGTAGAATTAACACCTCCGCATGATGTACTGACACAGACAATCGGACAGCATCTTCCTAAAGATGCCGTGCTTCTTGAGATGATGAAAAAGAGTTATGAAATCTTAAAAGATCATCCGATGAATATCGAGCGTAAGGCAAAAGGTCTTAAGCCTGCCAACTGCTGTTGGTTCTGGGGCGCAGGCACCAAGCCGATGTTATCTTCTTTTGAAGAGAAGACCGGCAAAAAAGGTATGATGATTTCTGCTGTGGATTTATTAAAAGGAATCGCGGTAGGAGCCGGAATGGGTGTAGTAAATGTAGAAGGCGCCAACGGCGGTTTACATACCAACTACGAAGGCAAGACTGATGCGGCTGTTAAGGCATTATTAGAAGACGGTTATGATTTTGCATATATTCATGTGGAAGCACCGGATGAAATGGGACATCAGGGCAGCATGGAAAGAAAAATCCAGGCCGTTGAAAACTTAGATGAGCGTGTGATTAAGCGTTTGACGGATGCATTGTATGCGAAGAATGTGGATTTCCGTCTGCTTGTTTTACCGGATCATCCGACACCTATCCGTATTCGTACTCATACGGCAGGGAATGTGCCATATCTTTTGTTTGATTCAACCGATATCAAAGAAAATGAATGGAATTATAACGAAAAAGATGCGATGTCAAGCGGTGTTCTGATTGATAAGGGACACACATTGATTGACCGTTTATTTGAAAAATAATGACATAAATATTGTTCTTGAGGAGAAAAGTATTATGAGAAAAGTAGTTAAATTCGGCGGAAGTTCACTTGCCAGTGCACAGCAGTTTGAAAAAGTAGGTAATATTATCCGCGCAGAGAAAACCAGAAAATTCGTTGTGCCGAGTGCACCGGGTAAGCGTTTTAGCGATGATATCAAGGTTACAGATATGTTATATGCCTGCTATGCGCTTGCTGAAGAAGGAAAGGATTTCAAAAAGGAACTTGCAGCAATCAAGGCACGTTACGAGGAAATCATTACAGGATTAAAACTGGATCTTTCCCTGGATGAAGAATTCAAGCAGATTGAAAAAGATTTTAAGGCAAAAGCCGGTGATAATTATGCGGCAAGTCGTGGCGAATTCTTAAACGGTAAGATCATGGCAGCTTATCTTGGTTATAATTTTGTAGACCCTGCTGAGTGTGTTTTCTTTACCGAAGAAGGAGAATTTGATGCAGAGAAGACAAATGTTGCCTTGGCTGAGAAGTTACAGAAACTGGAAAATGCAGTAGTTCCGGGATTTTACGGAAGCCTTCCTGACGGAAAGGTTAAGACCTTCTCAAGAGGCGGTTCCGATATCACAGGTTCCATCGTGGCCAGAGCCATTCATGCAGATGTATATGAGAACTGGACCGATACATCAGGAGTCCTTGTTGCAGACCCAAGAATTATTAAAGATCCGGTTGTTATTGAGACGATTACATACAGAGAACTCCGCGAGCTTTCTTACATGGGATTCTCCGTATTCCACGAAGATGCCATCTTCCCTGTACGTAGAGAAGGTATTCCGATTAACATCCGCAATACCAACAAGCCAGAAGATAAGGGTACATGGATTGTAGAAAGTACATGCCAGAAGTCCAAATATGTTATTACAGGTATCGCCGGTAAAAAAGGCTTCTGTTCCATCAATGTAGATAAAGACATGATGAACTCCGAAATCGGATTTGGCCGTAAAGTATTACAGGCATTCGAAGATAACGGAATTTCATTTGAACATATTCCATCAGGTATTGATACCTTAACCGTATTCGTTCACCAGGATGAATTCATGGATAAGGAACAGCAGGTAGTATCAGGTATCCACCGTCTTGCGAAACCTGACACCATCGATATTGAAGCCGACCTTGCATTAATCGCAGTTGTAGGCCGTGGTATGAAGTCTACACGTGGTACAGCCGGCAGAATCTTTGCAGCCCTTGCCCATGCGGATGTAAACGTTAAGATGATTGACCAGGGTTCCTCTGAGCTTAACATCATCATCGGTGTGAGAAATGATGACTTTGAGACAGCGATTAAGGCTATCTATGACATCTTTGTAACGACAGCGATTTAGGGGCTGAGTATTGTAGCTAAACAGTATATTGTCGTAATTTACACGCTGAAATAAGTTATGTAAACAATTTTTACCTACTAATTCATCTGAGAAATATGAGTTAGTAGGTATTTTTGTTGTTTTTGGGAGTGAAAACATGTGTTATGTTAACTTGATTGTAGGTCTGATACCTACCGAGCGGTAATTGTCTTTGTTCCGGTAGGTAAAATTACTTAAAAAGTGGCATTTTTATACCTACCAATTTAATGATAAAGGGATTATAGTAGGAAATAGGGGGATTGTGAAATGGTAAACAAGCACGCAATAGAGGAAATAAGATAATGGAATTAAATCCTATAGTTAAAACTTCTTTAATAAAAATTGATTTTATAAAAAGATATGAAGCATTATCGGATCAATATAATGCAGAGAGAACCCCGGCAGATGAGCGACTATTACATATAGATGGCAGTGAAGTTATGGAGATAATTCAAAACCTGGGGTATGTTCCGAAGTTCAATTCCAGAGAAAAGTTTTTCAAAATTGAAGAAGAACGAAGTGGAAAATATACTTTTGGATTCCATATTATATTGCGGGGCGGAAGTACAGAATTTGTCTGGGTAGTGAAAGAAGGCAAAGAAGTATTACTCGGAAGTCCATGGGGAGTCTATGCAAAACGAATAATAGATTCGTCTTATCGGATAAAGCTACCGATTTTTGGAACGTATGAAGACTTAGAGGAAATTCTGAGGATTGCCTTTGGAATGTATGAGGATTTCAAGGCGGCCTTTTAAAGATGAAAACATAAATTATATAGAAAAGAAGTTGGTGAAATAATGGGTTTTTTTAGTGGTATTTTTAACAAGAAAGAAGAAAACTCTGCAGAGCAGGAGTTGTTTGCATCATTTTTACAGAAATATCCTCCGTGTGGGGAATTACAGAAACCTGAGTCGGAGTTTCTAAAAATGGCATCCAAGGTAGTACCGGCAGAATTGATAGATTTCTGGCATCAGTATGGATTCGGTAGTTATGGCGAAGGAATTATTAAGGTAGTAAATCCAACGGATTATATGGGAAGTTTGTATATGTGGCTTGGAAAAGAAGATTTTTCTAAGATTCCCATTATGGTAACGGCATTTGGGGATATTATCTACTACAGAAGACTTTCTGAGACAGAGGATGATATCTGTATATTAAATATCCATTACCGTAAAGTAGAAGTACTGGCGTATAGTTTCAAAGATTTTTGGGAGAAAACAGTTACGGATAAAAAGGTAATGGAGCAACTTCTTTATCATGATTTATATAAGCAAGCCGTGTACGCTAAAGGAGCATTGCAGAAGAATGAGATATTCTTTTTTGTACCCGCGCTAATTATGGGTGGAAAGCCGGCAATAGAAAATGTTGATAAAGGCGATGCGGTGACACATATGCATCTATTATTTGAACTGGGGAAGTAAATAGGAAGAGTACATACGGAGGTAACGCATGGGATTATTAGATAAACTATTCAACAAGAAAAATACAACTGCACAAGAAGTAACTCAGGAAACATATCTCAAAAATGAATGGGAACTTCCGCCGGTAATTAAAAAATACCGCACACTTCTTGAGTCAACCATGAAAGAATCGTGTGAGATTACATTCACCCTGGAAGAAACAAAACCATGGGAGAGCAAATTAGGTGGCTGCCCATATTTGGAAAAGATTGAGGATTATCCGATTGGCAGAACAGAAAGACCGATGATGTTTCTTGCGCAGATTAATTTGGAAGAGATGCCGCCGTTGCAGGATTTTCCGAAGAAAGGAATATTGCAGTTCTATATTGAAGATATTGACCCATATGGGTTGGATGAGGCCTGTGTTGTAAAATATATTGAAGATTACATAACGGATGAAACCAAACTGATAAAGGAGAATCCGTACCGCACCGGATATCAGGAATATGAGCCATTCAGTAAAGACGGAAAGATGAATTTTACAAAAAGAAGGATGCCGGTGTCATCTGCTGTTGAGAAATTCGAGGAACTGTTCAGTGAGGCGACCAAAGAGGAAAGAACAGCACTTTATGATTTGTGTTATGCATCCGGTTCCAGAGTGGCTGGATATCCGTACTTCGTCCAGTACACACAGGAATATTACGATGACGGTACTTGCGACGTGTTGCTTTTACAGCTTGACTTGGATGATACCTGCGGAATCATGTTTGGTGACAGCGGGAATTGTACTTTTTTAATTTCTGCGAATGACTTGAAGAACCGTGATTTCTCAAAAGTAGAATATGACTGGCAGTGTTGTTAAGAGAGGGGGATATTTTCCTCCTTTTTTGCATTGAGATTGGCAACTTGTTTCGCAAATCGAACTAAAAATAAACGAGATTGCAACCTTTTACTTGGATAAAAGGTATTATATATAGATTATAGTTGGAAAAAATCGCGGGTATTTGTGTATAAGGAGTTTACTATGAAAAAACAAATGAATAAGGTAATCAAAATTTCTGCCGCATTTTTGTTATGTGCAATCAGTTTATGTGGTTGTAAACAGGAAGAGCAAATGAATAATTATATGGAAAATGTGACGGCAAATCAGATTAGTGTAAATCCGGAGTGTGTTACGCAGAATGCCGGGAAAGTTGCAGGTTTTTCGGTACGTTTATTTCAGCAGAGTTTAGATTCGCAGTCGAATACGTTGGTGTCGCCGGTGTCAGTGATGTATGCCTTTGGGATGATAGCTAATGGGGCGGATGGGGATACTCTTTTGCAGATGGAAGAACTTTTTGGAATGTCGGGTGCCGAAGTGAATGAGTGTATGTATGTGTTAAAAAGTACACTGCCACAATCTCCAAGATGTAAGGTTGATATTACCAACTCCATAACGCTTAATGAAGAAGGGAATCTGGCTTTGGAAAATGATTTTCTCCAGACAAATGCAGATTATTACGGTAGTGAGATTTGTAGTACGCAGTTGGATGAGGGCACCAATATGATTTTGAATAACGCGGTATCGTTTGACGCTGAATGGGAATATATATATTACCCAAATGATGTCCATGAGCGTGAGTTTACGAAAGAGGATGGAACGGTGCAAACAGTACCGATGATGGCTTCGGATGAGTATTCGTTTGTAGAAGATGACAAGGCTACCGGATTTATAAAAAAATATGCAGATAATGAATATGCATTTATGGCGCTTCTTCCGAATGAAGGTATTGGTCTGGATGATTATGTGGCGGGACTTACGGGTGAACATGTGATAAATCTGTATCATAATCCGCAAGATATTTTAACATATACACGTCTGCCTAAGTTCGAGACAGAGTGTGATATGGAAATGAACGATGTACTAAAAAATATGGGGATGACCGATGCATGGGATATGCAAGCCGCTGATTTTTCGAAGGTGGGAAATAATAACGGAAATGGATTGTACATCAGTAGGGCTACTCATAAGACCAAAATTGTTGTGGATGAACTTGGAACCAGAGCGCAGGCAGAAACAGACATTGCCGCCGCAGCTGCATCAGAAGCGCTGGAATACAGGGAAGTATATTTGAACCGACCTTTTGTATATCTGATTATGGATTGTGAAAATGGAATACCTTTGTTCATTGGAACTGTAAGGGAGATTTAGAATGAAAATACCACCAATATATCGATGTAAGATTGAAACAGATTTGAGTAGAGAAGAAGTAAAGCAGTTATTGATTGAGAATACGGCTCCAACGGAGATTTTTGGGAAATTGGAAGAGTACCTCTTTTTCATGGGTAAATATGGAGAGGCATCTTTTCAAATGTATCCGATACCAAGAAAGGTTCCTTTCTATGGTAGAAAAAACAGCCTGTTACCGAAGATATCGGGAGAACTGGAAGAGACGCAAGCAGGAAAAACGTTGGTACATATTACCGTGCATGGGACATGGATCTATTTGGTTATATTTCTGGTGTTTGGAGGATTTGCATTGGATTCACTGCTTAGGGGACAGGCATCCGGTTGGTTTGATATAATTTTTGTCCTGTTGTTCATGGTTTTTGTTTGGGGGTATTTTCTAGTGGTTTCAAAGAAGATAGTTGAGATGATGAAAATGTTATTAAATAATGCGTAGGGAAATGAATTCAAAAGATAAGGGGACTATCATGAGCAAACAGAAAAAGGGTTTACTTATAATAGGTATTTTATTATGTATTATTTCTTCAATCGTAATCGGGAAAAAGTTACATAATTATATGGGTATTCTTAGTATCAGAGAAGATTTAGGACCACTTATCATATTAGATAATGAAAATAGTGAATTAATAATGCATTATTTCCAGGATGATAAGAATGCGGTAAGGAATTCATATCCCAAAGAACTGATGCCATGGGATTTTGCGGGATTTGACATTAACCAAGAGACACAAACAATTTTGATGAAAGTAGGTGATGTCATACAGTATAATTACCAGACTGGGGAAACTACGAAAAGTTGCCCATATGAGAATATAGGAGTACTTTTAGATGATGGGTATGGAATGAGTGTACTACAGTTTATACCGGATAGTAATAATATCAGCTTTGTAGGAAGTAACAAGGTATATTTATGGCAATACGATAAAGAAAAATATGTGGAGATATATGATTATGATGACGAGTATAAAAGGCTGGGGTTTGCCTATAAATGGAAAAGTGATAAAGAACTTTACATGATAAAGGAAAACAATTTTGTTTTACACAATATAGAAACAAAGAAGGATGAAATACTCGTAGAAAATATCGGAAACGTATATTTTGAAATGTCTGATGACGGCAGGTATATTGCTTATCAGGAACAGTATGGCGATAGGCGCCCAATAATATGGTTAGACTTGGAGACGGGTGAGAAAAGGCAGATACATACTGCAAAATCTAGTTACAAAGTGACAACGGATTTTTCACCCGATGGAACGTATATATTTTTGTGGGATCATCACAGGGATAATCATTTGGGCAAAAGTTATTGGTATTTATATGACGTGGAACAGGACAAGAAGATAGAAGTAGATATTGATTTATATTCTGATTATTGGGATGTCATCGGGTGGTAGGTAAAAACTATACATGATAGCTCTTTGAGTATAAGTGAAATTGCATGTACGAGAGAGGAAGATAATGAACGTCAAAAAGATAATCCACGAAGAATTGGGAAGAAATTTAGAGGAAATAGGATTTGAATATTTCCAGCAGCAACGTTACTTTTGGCAATATAAACGGGAAAAAGAAGATGTATGCCAATATATTATTATAACAACCGATCGATATGAAAGAAGGTATCTTAAGGTTATGTTTTATACGACAGCTTACGGGCAAAGGAGTATGAAAGAATTTTGCGATTTTGTTCCGGAAGAAGGCGCAAAACATTGGGAGTATTGGGCTTATGAGAATGTGGAGGAATTACGTCAGATAATAAAGGAATTTAATCGCCTGATATTTGCGTATGGTTTGGATTTTTTAGAAAAAATCAGTAAGCCGTCAACCGACGCAATACCAACGGAAGATTTATATAGATACTTGTACGAGAACCAAGAGGCGCTATATGAAGAATATTTAGAAAAGTTTCAGGCATGGGACAAGGAGCCCGAAGAGGTAATAGAAATAATCCATGAAAAAATGGCAGAAACATACGACCAACCATTTGAAGAAGTAAAGGAGTTTTTGTGTGGTCTTGCAGCATTGTACGGACATACCATTTGCTGGGGGAATAGAGGGAACTGGGTGTGGGACTCACAAGAGAAGGAATGTAATGTTGAGAAGATTTTAGGAACTAAAAAAAGTAAGGATGTATTGGGAATAATGGTTACCATTTGGGACTATTTAAGAAAGCATAGAGACACAAAAGATAAAAGTTTATATAAACATTATAAAACAATATTAGTTTACTATTACCGCGACCATCCGGAGGAAATAGAATACGAAGAGTAGTCATTCGTGGTGGAAATGAATGCAAAAGATAAGGGGAGCGTACACAGAGTGAAGAAGTGGACGAAAAAGAAAATCATAATATCTGTGTTTGTTGCCATGCTGGTAGTTTACGTGGTCGATGCGTTTTATGTGCCATACTAGGAAATAGAGATTGAGTATCTGGGGAGCGTATTGGGAGATTATAGAGATGAATTCTTTTTGGAACCCGATGATTGGATGGGATATCGTATAGATGAGTATGCCTATAATCGCTATATGGGATATTATACTTGTGAAGGGGGCCTTGTATTAAGCATGTTTGAAATGGATTTTGCGTCTGATATTGATAGAGACAAACAATATGTAGTGAGTTACGGTTATCCAATAAAATTTTTGCAATACACCAAGGAATATGAAGGCTATGGAGAAGATGGCTATTACAATCGTGCCAAAATGGATGTAGAAAACTATCAAGAGGGAGTTTGGTTCATATATCAGATGGAAGATATTCATTTGAGAAATATGTTTTATGATGTAGAGGGGATTGAACGGTAGATAATGAGGAATTTCGCTGATATGGATTGAAGATAGGATGGATAATCCGGAAAGCAGTTATGGTAAGATTTAAACCCTCAAATAATAACAAAAAAACTGGTGGTATTATGAGATGACAATAGCGCAGAAATATAATACCAAAAGCCGATGACAATACTACTAAAGGGAGCAGCTGATTATGAACAAAAGAAAAATTATATTATTTATAGTACTGATTCTTTCAGCATGCATTTTATTATGCGGTTGTACCTATAAAAGACATTATTTTGAAAAATCAGAACTTGGTGATTATACTTCACCGTATATTTTCCTTGAATCAGAAGAAAATGGTGAACGATATTTTTTTGACTTGGCAGAATCCAAGGAACGGTTTTTATTGGATTATGAGAAAATATGTGATTTTGCACCGAATAAAAATGCCTTTCTTTTCGTGCAGGAAAAGGAAGGGATGGAGAGTATTTGCGAGTATGATTTGGAACAAAAACAGTATACATATTTAGTGGATGAAAAGTATGTAATAGAAAATTTAGATTTAGAAAATGACGATGAATTTCAAGCGGTGTACTATTATCCGGAAGAGGAGAAAATTAGTTTTTATTACGAAACATTTTTGTGTATTTATGAAGTGGACTCAAAAGAAATTACAAAACTGGAATTGCCTATTGAACATAGCACAAATGTGTATGGTTGGTTAAATGATAAAGAATTTTTGTATAGTGATTTTGAGACAATTTATAAAGTTAATTTTATATCCGGAGACACACAGGAAATAAGTCGTGGATTAGGAACAGAATTAGTGATTTCAGAGGATGGAACAACTGGAGTCAGCCATGGAAATGAGGATTGGATGGGGATGAGTTTTTCTCCCGTTTTAGTGTGGGATACCCATGATTATAAAGTGAAAAAATACCATGAGGCAGATGTTTCAACGGCAAGAATACAGTTATCGCGTGATAAGGAATTCATAATGTTTGGGCAGAGTAATCAAATATTGTGTATGAAAACAGACGATGAAAGCATTTGTGTTATTTTTGAAACAGATGAAGTTATAAAGGATATTTTGTGGAGAGGATAAAATATGAAAAGAGTTATTGAGGTTCCGGTATCAAAGGCAGAGATAATGGCGAGAATCGAGGATGTAACTATTATGCAGGGTGTACATTCTATATTTATCAAGGTAAGAGATTATGTGTTTTGGAAAGGAAAAGTGGGTGAATCTGATTTTGTATTAAGACCTTTACCGATTTGGATACCTCCGTATTCGCATCGGAATGCATTTGCGCCCAAAATAAAAGGGAAGATAGAAGAGAAAGAAAAAGATTGTTGTGAAATGGAAATAGAGATTACTAATACCATAGATACATTGCTTTTCTGTTTTGCGTTTGCTCTAATGCCGTTAATGATGTGGTGGCTTGCAGGATTGCGTATTATAGTGGCAATTTTATTATTTTGTGGTTTGGAAATTGCAATAATTTGGTATTCAAATTACGTAGTTGGTAAATCGTATGAGTTATTTATTATGACGGTTTGCAAAGAAATAAAAGAATAACATATTTGACATGTACACCCCTGGCTGTTATAATATCCTTACACATGAATACTCATCTATATTTTTGTACAACACAAATGTACAGGGAATATCTGTTTCACACTTCTTATTTGTATGCCTGCGCAATCGGTGGACGATAGTTAATGGTGCGCATAATGTCGGATTCATCCCCTAGATTGAAGAATAAACAAAGTGAAAAGAAAGCATTGTTATATGGAATAATATAGTATATAATATATTTATAAAGATATATTTATGCACGTTTCTTCGTTCCCTGTACGGAAGATGAGGTAGTAATACTGCCATGGCAGGGAAAGAGAGGAAAAGGCGATGCTAACATTACAGGAAAAATTGGAGAAGGTTAAGGATTTCAGACCGATTGATGATGTGTTTTTTGAGGTGCTCGCGCAGAATAAGGAAGTATGCCAAGAGATACTGAGGGTGATTCTGGAAGACGATGGATTGCATGAAATCTTTGTAAATACCGTAATCGATGATGGTACAGAGATTTCCGAATTAATGGCGTGTTTTATGAAGAAGGAAGTTAAGAATCCAAGATTTCCGAGATTATCAGCGGAAGTTACAAGGCTGAAAGAGACAGAGGAAGGTGTCGAAGCTGTGAGTGAAGTGATGAGAAAATATGAAGCAATTGCTGTGTCAAAGGAACTACAACAGGAAAAAATCACCAAAATCCAAAACATGCTCCAAGAAGGAATTTCAAAAGAAGTAATTCTCAAAGTTGGCTACTCTGAAGAAGAGTATGCTGAAGCAAAGAAGCAAATGCCCCACAAATAAAAACACCGGAAGAAATTAATTTTCTTCCGGTGTTTTTTCTTCTGCTATTTTTTCTTCTGTTATAAAGAACACATCCAGATAAAACTCTGCAATAGTTACATTTACATACGGTTCTACAAATAACAGCCCGATTCCCAGTGATAAGATTCCGAGTACATAAAGCGGAAGGAAACTTGCGTATAAGTAGAAGAGTTTGACGCGGTGTCCGCGCATCATATTAGCACAATACACGATTAATTCCTTGATGGTCGCATCCGGATAATCCAAAATCAGATAGTACACAAAATGAAGTGTCAGATGAAGGATTACTACGGCTACAAGTCCGATTACAAGGAATATGGACATTATAATAATTAATAAAGGATTCTCAGTAATGGTATACAATATGGCAAATAAAATCGCCGGGAGCATACATACAAGTTCGGCAAGTGTAAATAAGAACTTGCTGATGATGGCTTTGTCCGGATGGGACTTAAAGCCGTAGAACACATCGCTCAGTTTGTATGGTAATCCTTTGCAGATATTCATGGTGTAGTGGATGATTCCGAGTAGGAATACCGCGGATATCAGTTCCAGTACGAAGGATATTGCCAAGTCAAAAATCATTCCCCATGTTGTATCGGTGGGAAGGACGCTGCCGGCAACCATGGCCAGTAGTGACAATACCAGTTCTGCTGTAATGTAGGCACCAATGTATTCCCTGTATTTGCCCTGGAGCAGTGCTCGTGCAGCCGATTTCAATTCTGTAGTTGTCTTGTAAGAATTCATATAAATGTTACCTCATGAATCAGGCAGGATTATGCTGTCAAATTCACATTCATTCCTTTGTATTTTACCCCATCAGTAGCTTTTAAATCTTTCTGATAAGGATTGTCTTCGTTATAATAACGGATCTGTGTGCGGGTGGTACCGCCGGATACGTAAGAACGTCCACATTCCGGACAAATGGATGTGTGGATGGATACGCTGGCATTGAGTACCTTGCCGTTGTCCTGAGCCGCTTTCTTGTAAGCGTTGGAAACATGCTGGTTCTCATGGGCGCGCACGGCCGCACCGGCTGCGGTTGGTGAAATATGTGCCGCTGTTTTAAAAGATACATTATGTTCATCGGAACCATCCTGATATTTACGGTTCTTACAGGTCTCGCATTCTTCGTTCGGGTCTTTGATACCGTAAGGACCTTTTGCCTTAGAGTCTTCTGTTCCGATAGGCTTCATACCCGGAAGTGCTTCTGCGCCGGCAGGCTTTCCCATAGGTGACTGAACAACCGGGGAAACGGCCTGATAGCCATAATTAAAACCGCCAATATTCATTGCCATAGAAAAGTCTCCTTTCTTACAAATCGGATTAACACAGGTCTAAAATTATTGCATCTCCTGCATCTGCTCGTATAACTGTTCGTACAAATCGTCAGTTTCGATACTGCCGTCCATAACGCCTTCTAAAAGTTCATCGTATGTCATGCCAAACATTTCTTCATAAGTGGCATTCAATTCTTCGTGATACGGAGTGTCGCCCAGAATCAGAGCGCAGGTTCCGCCGACTAAAACAACATTAACGACCATTGCCAGAACACTCATAAGAATACCGTTCTTAGCGGTCCTGTGGAAGGTGAGTTCCGCACCACGCGACATAAGTGCCAGTATCAGTGCAAGTGCTCCCAAAATAATTGCAGGGAAAATGGTAAATGTAAATACTGATACAAGTGCAATCCCCCCGATTACCATGGACGCTTTTGCAAAAGCATTGGCAGGAACGACGGGAGTGCGACTTGCAGGTGTACCTGAGGCATCCGTCTGTCCCGGTCTGCGGTAGTAAGTACCGTTTAACGCCCGTTCATCTGTATATTCATATGTGGTTCTGTTATCCTGTTCCATAAAAACTCCTATGTAAAAACTATCACGCATTGGGCGGATAAGCATAATTCCCTAATCTAAATATAGTATATCACGTTGCGAAAAAATGTACAATGCACAGCGAGTTTTTGATTGAGAAAAATACGGATTTCCAGTATAATTAGGACTGGTGAAGGAGTGTTTTTTGTGAATATGAATTCCGCCACCGAAGTAAGATTTTCATGAGGGAGATTTGCATGGATATTATTTTAAAGATTAAAGAAGAATTGAACGTTGAAAAATGGCAGGTCGAAGCCGCTGTCAAATTGATTGACGAGGGAAATACGATTCCTTTTATTTCCCGTTACCGTAAGGAGGCAACAGGTTCTCTTAACGATGAGCAGCTTCGTAATCTTGGCGAGCGTTTGACATATCTTCGTAACCTGGAGGATAAGAAGGCACAGGTTATCAGCAGTATTGAAGAGCAGGGCAAGTTGACGGACGAGCTTCGTATTAAGATTGAAGAAGCACAGACTTTGGTAGTGGTAGAAGACTTATACCGCCCGTACCGTCCTAAGAAAAAGACCCGTGCATCCGTTGCGAAGGAAAAAGGCTTGGAAGGCTTGGCTGAATTTATTTTGGCACAGAATGCGACAGAAGAAATTGAAGTAGAAGCGGCTAAGTATATCAGTGAGGAAAAAGAAGTTGCCGATACCAAGCAGGCAATTCAGGGTGCGATGGATATTATCGCAGAGAAGATTTCCGATGAGGCAGACTACAGAAGTTATATCCGACAGGCGACCATGGAAGAAGGTAAGATTACCAGTTCCGTAAAGGACGAGCAGACACAGTCCGTTTACGAGATGTACTATAACTTCGAAGAACCGGTTAACAAAGTGGCAGGTCACAGAGTGCTTGCACTTAACCGTGGTGAGAAAGAAAAGATTCTTACGGTCAAAATTATTGCACCGGTTGATAGAATTTTACTTTTCCTTGAGACAAAGACCATTACAAATGACAATCCATATACGACACCTGTGTTAAAAGAAGTGGTAGCAGACAGTTACGAGCGTTTGATTGCACCGGCAATTGAGCGTGAAATCCGTAATGAATTAACGGAAAAAGCAGAAGACGGTGCGATTACCGTATTTGGTAAGAACTTAGAGCAGTTATTATTACAGCCGCCGATTGCAGGTAAAGTAGTTCTTGGTTGGGACCCTGCATTCCGTACGGGATGTAAGTTAGCGGTTGTAGATGAGACCGGCAAGGTACTTGACACCAAAGTCATTTACCCGACAGCCCCACAGAATAAGGTGACAGAGGCAAAGGCGGAACTGAAGAAATTAATCAAAAAGTACAATGTGTCATTGATTTCAGTCGGTAACGGTACAGCCTCCCGTGAATCCGAACAGGTGATTGTGGAACTGATTAAAGAACTTGACACACCTGTCCAGTATGTAATCGTTAACGAAGCAGGTGCTTCCGTTTATTCTGCAAGTAAACTGGCAACGGAGGAATTCCCGAACTTTGACGTGGGACAGCGCAGTGCGGCATCGATTGCCAGAAGATTACAGGATCCGCTTGCAGAACTTGTTAAGATTGATCCGAAGTCCATCGGTGTTGGTCAGTACCAGCACGATATGAACCAGAAGAAACTTGGTGAATCCTTAAGCGGTGTCGTAGAAGACAGCGTAAATAAGGTTGGTGTGGATTTGAATACCGCATCCGCATCTTTGCTTGAATACATCTCCGGTATTTCCAAACCGATTGCCAAAAATATCGTGGCATATCGTGAAAAGAACGGCCGTTTTATTACCCGTAAGGACTTGTTAAAGGTTGATAAATTAGGACCGAAGGCATACGAACAGTGCGCAGGTTTCCTTCGTATTTTAGATGGTAAGAATCCGCTTGATGCAACAAGCGTGCATCCGGAGTCTTATGAAGCAACCATGCAGCTTCTTGATAAACTTGGCATGACCATGGATGATGTGAAGGAACTTCAGAAGAAAGCCGCATCCGAGAAAAAAGCAGCACCGGCTGCAAAACCGGCTAAGAAGAAACCGGTTAAGAAAGTGGTAGTACGCAATACCAATACCGCTATGGGTAAGGCTTTGGCAGAAGCACTCGGTACATCAGGAATGGAGATGGAAGAGCAGGGTAATAATGCTGCCGAGAGTAATGTAGCTGCAGCAGGCAGTACATCCTTACTCAAAAAAGTGAAGGATACCAAGAAGTTGGCAGACGAACTTGGTATCGGTGAAATCACACTTCTTGATATTTTAAAAGAATTGGAGAAACCGGCACGTGACCCACGTGAGGACATGCCAAAACCAATTCTTAGAAGTGATGTTATGGACATGGAAGATTTAAAACCGGGCATGATTTTAAAAGGAACCGTACGTAACGTAATCGACTTTGGTGTATTCGTTGATATCGGTGTACATCAGGACGGGCTGGTTCACATTTCCCAGATTACGGAACGCTATATCAAGCATCCGCTTGAAGCAGTCAGCGTTGGTGATATCGTGGATGTGCAGGTGTTAACTGTAGATGTAGCCAAGAAGCGTATCGGGTTAACCATGAAGATACAGAAATAAATTGAATACGGGGCATGATTATGTTTCATGCGTGACACGCTCGCGTTCCCTTCAAACGCAGCGGACACTAGACTCGATGAGACCTCGTCAAGTGCCGGCGTTTCTCAGAGGGTCACTTATTGAAACATAATCATGCCCCGTATTTATTTCATTTCTGTATTGACATAGAATAACTGACATGCTATATTGAGTGTACTAACAATGTTAATACACTCAAAACGAGAAAGGAGTGCATATGATTATACTTGATTATAGGGACAGCCGCCCCATTTATGAGCAAGTAGTAGAAAAGTTCAAATTACTTATTCTAAAGGGCGTATTGGCTCAGGACGAAAAGATGCCTTCTGTCAGGAATCTGGCGATGGAACTTTCCATTAATCCGAATACGATTCAAAGGGCGTATGCTACGCTTGAGAGCCAGGGATATATTTATACGGTAAAAGGCAAAGGGAATTTTGTGTCTGATAAAGCCACACTGATGAAAGACTATCAGAAAGAGATAAGCAGCCAGCTTAATGAAGTTTGTAAGCAGGCCGCATCAGCCGGTATGGGTAGGGAGGAATTTATGGCACTTGTTAAGGAAAGTGTTGCCGCTACCGGAGAATGGAGGAATTTATGATTGAGATAAAAGGGATTTCGAAGAGTTTCGAAGGACATAAAGCCGTTGATGATGTCAGTGTCATGATAAAAGAGAATACGGTGTTTGGTTTAATCGGAACCAATGGTGCCGGCAAATCGACACTGATGAGAATGATGACAGGCGTGTTAAAAGCGGATGAGGGATACATATTGGTGGATGGCAGACCGGTATTTGATAATGCCGACGTGAAAAAGGATTTGTTCTTCATTGCGGACGAACCATACTTTTTTGCTAATTCGAATGCATCCGATATGCAGAAGTATTTGAATACGATTTATCCGGAATTTGACAATGAACAGTTTGAGCAGATGCTTGATAATTTCGGATTACCGAAGAAACGTAAAGTCAGCACTTATTCCAAAGGTATGAAAAAGCAGCTGGCATTAATTTGCGGTATTTGCAGTAAGGCAAAGTATCTGCTTTGTGACGAAGCCTTTGACGGACTGGACCCGGTTATGCGACAGGGTATGAAGAGTATTTTTGCAAATGAGATGGAAAAGAGAGGACTGACCCCGATTATCGCATCCCATAACCTGCGCGAACTTGAGGATATATGCGACCATGTCGGTCTTTTGCATAAGGGTGGCGTATTACTTTCTAAGGATTTAGAGGATATGAAGTGCAATATCCAGAAGGTACAGTGTGTATTTGCGGATGATGACTCGAAGGCAAGGGCATTGGAAGCACTTACTATTATGAAAGAAGAGGTAAGAGGCCAGTTGTATACTTTAACGGTTAGAGGCGGCAAGGAAGAGATTATGGCAGTATTTGCAACCGTAGATACGATTTTCTTTGAAGCATTGCCGCTTTCCTTAGAGGAAATCTTTATCAGTGAAACGGAGGTGGTCGGTTATGACATTAAGAAACTCATTCTTGGCTAGATTATATGAAAATATCAAAAGAAGACTGTGGCTTGTTGTAATCGCCGTTTTATTATTCGTAATAGCGATTCCGATTTATACAGCTATGGATATCAGCTTGATTGAAGCAACGCTAGAAAATGTCAGTATTGATGTGATGCAGAAGAATCTATATGATAATATGACCAAATGGTTCGAATTCGGCAGCGGAATTACATTCTGGGCAGTACTTTTTGCACTTCCGGCCGGCATGCAGGGATTTTCCTATTTATATGACAGAAGTAAGATTGATTTTTACCACTCAAAGCCTGTAAAGGCATCCCAGCGTTTTATGATAATCTGGTTAAACGGTGTACTGATATTTGCACTTCCGTATCTGGCAGGATGCATATTCAATCTTTTATTGGTAGCAGCAAGCGGTGTGCTGGATATGGCACTGTTCCTTACATGGTGTGAGGGAATTATACTGACAATCGGATTTTATTTTAGTATTTACAGTATTATTATTCTGGCGGTAATGCTTACCGGTAAGCCACTGATTTCCGTTATGGGTGTTGGCGTATTTTTGTTTTACGAAATGGCAGTGCGTGCATTATATATGAGCATGAGCAGTTTTTCGTTCCATTTCTTCTACGGTTATAGCGATGATGACTGGTTGATTCCGTGGGTATCACCGTTTAAGATTGTTAATCTGTACGGAAGTGAAAAGATTGGTATGGTAGCGGCATTTTCCTTACTGGCAGTATTTGCGGCGGCAGTATTGGCGCTTTCCTATTGGTGTTATAAAAAGCGCCCGTCCGAACTTGCGGGAAGTGCGATGACATTCCAGGGAATTAAACCATTTATTAAAATCGGGGTAGCGGTTCCGGTTGCACTTTTTGCGGGACTGGCTACAGCAGGCCTTATGGAATACAGTCCGCTCGACGGAACGGGAAGTCCGTTTTTCCCAATATTACTCGGAGCATTATTCCTTTTACTTGCCTGTGGATTGATTCAGGTTATTTTTGAAGCAGATATTAAAGGAATGTTCCACAAAAAACGTGAGATTGTTATTAGTGCAGTTCTTACATTGGCTATTATGTTGATTTTCAGATATGATGTATTTGGATATGACAATAGAATACCGGCTCTTGATAAGATTGAATCGGTTAGTATTGTAACGGCTACTGACCAGAGATATTCACGGATATTCTATGATGAAAACGGAAAGCAGATTACCAAGGAAGAATACACGGACAAATATATGCGTCTGACCGGTGAGGACGCAAAAAATGTCAGGGAACTTGCCTTATTATCCATTGAGAAATACCAGGAGTATCCGAACAGAAAAGCGTTTAATGAAGAAAATGAATACGCTCCAAGCATAAGTTACAAATTCCGTTTGAAAAACGGTAAGACCGTTGCCAGAGAGATCCCGGTATTACTTAGGGATGAAGAAAACAGGGAAATTATTGCCAAAATTGAGAATAGCGAAGACTTCATCCGCACGAACGAACCGGCAATGTCGGATTATTTCTTAGAAGCACTTAAAAGCGGAGACTATAAGGTGGAAGCGTCTTGGGGAAGTGAGATGAACGAGCAGGAACTTACTACAAAAGAGGCGATACAGCTTGTTCATTTATTCAGAGAGGATTTACTGCAGAATTCCTATGAAGCAAGATGCAATGAACTTCCGGTTGGTGAAATCAGCATTTATTTAAACCAGCAGATATCTTACGGTCGTAATGTTAGACTTTCCGTATATCCGTCTTATACAAATTGTTTGAGTTATTTGAAAGAAAACGGATTTGAAACCGAGGAATTCATCAATATAGAAGATATTGATCGTATCACAGTAAGTAAGTATTACGAAACGGAAGAACCGGAAACCATTACGACTGAGATGGCAGGCTTTTCAGAAGTGGTAAAAACTACGGCCGAATCCATGACGCAGACGGCAGATTTCACGGATATATCCGATATTCAGACGATTATTGATAATTCGTATCCGCAATGCCTAAACTACGATTACTGGTACAAGGAAAGTGTGTATGATGACAGCAGTTATGATATTACCGTATATTTCAAACCGGATTCTGAGTATTATGAAAAATATAGTTCTGTTGCGGATTTCAATTTCTTAAAAGATCAGATTCCTGATTTTGTATTGGAAAAATTACCGCGGGAAGCACCGCTTGAATAATAGGGGATTATTATAGTTATAATTGAAGCAAATGCCGGATGCATACGTGTCCGGCATTTTTAATAAGTTTTTATAGGGGTTGTTTAGAGAATATTTAGAATCATTTTAGAAAAATATAGATGAATAATTTTGCTATATATGCTTTAATAGTCATTGGTAAATGAATATTTATTCATTTTTATGGAAAGGGGAAACAATATAATGAGCGCATTAGTAGATGTGCAGGATATTTGTAAGGTGTACAATCCCGGAGAGAATGAAGTCAGGGCACTTGATCATGTCAGTGTACAGATTCAGGAAAAAGAATTTGTCGCCATTATCGGGCAGTCCGGTTCCGGAAAATCAACACTTATGAATATGCTGGGATGCCTGGATGTGCCGACGAGCGGAACATATATGCTTCATGGTAAGGATGTTTCGAATATGACGGATGATGAATTGTCTGATATCAGGAATCAGGAAATCGGCTTTATTTTTCAGGGATTCAATCTGATCCAGAATCTGACGGCACTGGAAAATGTGGAACTGCCTCTCATTTACAGGGGAGTTTCGAAAAAAGAGAGAATGGAACTTTCAAAAGAAGCACTGAAAAAGGTCGGCCTCGAAAACCGTATGGACCACAAGCCGTCTGAAATGTCCGGTGGGCAGCAGCAGAGAGTGGCAATTGCCAGAGCCATAGCACAGGCACCGCCGATTATTTTGGCGGATGAGCCGACCGGTAACCTGGACTCGGGTTCGAGTAAGGAAATCATGGGAATTTTAAAAGAACTCCATGAGGAAGGCAGAACGGTTATCATCATTACCCATGATAATGAGATAGCAGCGCAGGCAAAACGGGTTATCAAAATTATGGATGGCAGAATTGAATCAGACACAAAGTAAAAGGGAGAAAAATCGTGAAACCAAAAAAAGAAAAACAACCACGCGTTAAATGGAAAGAATTACCTGCTGAGGTAAGAAAGAAAAAGCGTAAGAAATACATATGGATTACCGTCGGAGTAGTAGTGGCGGTAATTTTTGTCGCATCAAAAGCGGCAGCAGCCAATGCAAAATATCCGGTAAATACTGTGGATGTAGTTTACGGTGATGTAGAATCTACAATTACAACAAGTGGTAAAGTGGAAAGTGATGTAACAAAAACATATTACAGTGAACTTACGGGAAATGTAGGAGTGGTACCGGTTAAGGCCGGTCAGGCTGTAAAAGAAGGAGATGTGCTTCTTCATTTTTCAAAAGAAACTTTGGATATTGCCGGAAAAGAAGCACAGGCAAATGCTCTTTCAGGGGAAAGTACTTATAACGACACTATGGACCAGAACAGTGAGAATCAGGCGAAACTGACAGAAGCTACTGTGAATCTGGATGTTTTGAATCAGCAGATTACGGATTATGAAGCATTTATCAAAGAACAGGAACGCAAACTGGAAGATACGAGAAACCGTAAGAAACAGAGTTTGAGTGCACTTGGACTTGAGTTATCCCTGCGTCAGGCAGACGGAGAAGACGTATCCGAAGAAATGGCAGAGTATCAGTATCTTTTGGAAAGTCTGGAGACAGATAAGGAACTTTTGGATATCCAGAGAACCATTTCGGATTCACAGGAGATATTAGGTAATTTAGAAGAATACAAAGCAGAAATGAAATCTCAGAAGTCTTCTACCGAGAATTCAGTTTTATCTTCCGAAACTAAGGAAGCAAAGAGTTTAACCAGGGAAGCGGAGAAGATGAGACAGGATCAGAGTCTTTCCTATGTAGAATCCGTAGCAGACGGTGTAAAAGCAGATATGGCAGGTATCGTTACGCAGATTACCGTTTCGGAAGGTGCACCGGTGACATCGGGGGCAGCACTGGTTACGGTTGCGAGCAACAGTCAGGTGCATGTGGCGATTAATCTTAGTAAGAGCGATTTGGCAAAAGTAAAAGAAGGACAGAAGGCGGATGTTACGATTGCAGGTAAGAAGTATGAGGGTGAAGTTTCCTTTATAAACCATATGGCAACAACCAATGCCAACAATATGCCGGTTGTGGAAGCACAGATTAAGATTACTAATGCCGATGAAGATATTTATCTTGGTATTGAAGCTAAAGTAGTAATCTATGCGGAGAAGGCAGAGAATGTACTGGTAGTTCCTGTGGAAACCGTTAACTCCGATAAGAACGGCGATTTTGTTTATGTAGTGGAAAACAATATCGTTGTCAGAAAAGACGTGGTAACAGGCGTGAGTTCGGATGAATATATAGAAGTGACGGACGGACTTCTTGAAAACGATCAGGTAATGACAGATATTTCGCTTGATATTACGGAAGGTATGGAAGTTATGGTGATGACGGATGTGTCAGAAGAAATGACAGAGTCTGCAGACGGAGCACAACTTGAAATATCCGTAGAAAGTGAGTAGGCCATGTCCGGATTTATTGAATATATTAAGATTGCGGTCATGAACTTAAAAAGCAATAAAGGACGTTCCGTACTTACCATGCTTGGCATTATTATCGGTATTTCTTCCGTTATTATGATTATATCGATTGGTAATGGGGTGACCGCACAAGTCAATGGTGAATTAAATGATATGGCCGGTGGTCAGATTTATATTTATTCGCAGTCTGCAGAGAGTGGCGAGATAATAGAATTTACGGACGAGGACTTTGATGCGATTGAGGAAAAGATCCCAAATGTAAAAGGTGTTACGCCGCAGTATTCCGTATACGGAAGTGCGCTGGGCAGAAAAGGGAGTTTTGATGCTATAGTAAGTGCCGGAACGGAGAGTATGGAATTTATCAACAGTAACCGTATTAAGTACGGAAGATATTATTCTGAAAGCGATTATTATTCAGCGAATAAAGTTTGTGTCATCAGCGAAAATGATGCCATTCTTTTATTTGGCACCACGGATGTAATCGGTATGGATATTGAGATATCGATGTATGGGGTTTCGCAGGATATGACAATTGTAGGTATCCGTGAGAATCCGGATTCTGCGATGTTTGTATCCTATGGGGATACGGTCCAAATTGAAATACCGCTGACAACCCTTGGCGCACAGTATGGATTTTACGTAGAAACATTTGACGGATTCTATGTAATCGGTGAGGCAGCGGAATACGCCTCTGATATCGCGAAGAAATCCATCAGTCTTTTGGAAGGAAGACATAATGTCCGGGGTCAGAGTATGATCCAATTGGAGAACTTTAATGATTATATGGACCAGATTAATGATGTCATGGGATACATTACCGTGTTTGTTGTATTTGTGGCAGCAATATCGTTATTGGTAGGTGGCATCGGTGTCATGAATATTATGCTTGTGTCAGTAACAGAGCGAACCCGGGAAATCGGTATCAGAAAAGCTCTCGGAGCCAGAACGGCGTCCATTATGACACAGTTCTTATCCGAGTCAGCAATTATTTCCATGACAGGTGGTATTATCGGTATCATCTTTGGCGTAGGCGGTGCCACTCTTTTGGGCGCGCTTATCGGAATTGCACCAAAAGTAAGTTTTACAACAGTATTAGGAGCAACATTCTTTTCTTCGGCGGTTGGTATTTTCTTTGGAATTTACCCTGCAAAAAAGGCGGCGAAGTTAAGCCCGATTGAAGCACTGCGCCATGAATAGGCAGTAAAAACAGATATACGATTGCGAACATAGAATGAAAAACAGGGCCGGACAAAAAATGTCCGACCTTGTTTCGTTTCCGTTTTTAGTATATAATTTGGAACAAACGACAGGAGTGAATGAGAATGAGAGTAGAATTTGACGTAAAAATAACGGCGGCGGATTTATATGATTATATGCTTTCCCATACCTACAGCGGTTTTTCCGGCTTGTTTGGCAGCATAGTGGGAGCATTATTTATTATTATGTATTTTAGTGTAGGGTATTTTTTGTACCTGATTGCCGGAGCGGTAATTTTACTTTATATTCCATGCTCCTTATTTTTGCGTGCTCACAAGCAGGTGGCACTCAATGAAGCGTTTAAGAAACCATTGCATTACGTATTGACGGATGAAGGCGTTACGGTTTCCCAGGGCGAGGATGAGATGTTCCAGGAATGGGATGTGGTGTATAAAGCTAAGTCCACCAACCGTAGTCTTTTGATTTATACTTCCAAAGTGAATGCATGGATTTTCCCGAAGCGGGATTTGGGAAAAGATAAGGAAGCCGTAATCCAGTTGATTTCTGCACATGTGGCTCCAAACAAAGTAAAGATTAAGCAGTAAGGAGTTTACATGGAACGGATAGAGACATTTAGTGAAGAAGAAACATTTGCACTCGGTGAGAAAATCGGTCGTGAGGCCACACCGGGACAGGTTTATACCCTGCTTGGTGACCTTGGAGTGGGCAAAACCGTTTTTACCCAGGGCGTAGCCAAAGGACTTGGAATCGATGAACCGATTTGTTCCCCGACTTTTACCATCGTACAGGTATACGAAGAAGGAAGAATGCCTTTTTACCATTTTGACGTATACCGTATCGGTGACGTAGAAGAGATGGATGAAATCGGATATGAGGATTATTTTTACGGGGAAGGAATCTGTTTTGTGGAATGGGCGAATCTGATTGAAGAGATTATTCCGAAGGACTGCATTCAGATTACGATTAAAAAGAATCCTGAAAAAGGATATTCTTACCGTGAGATTACAATAGACAGATAAGAAGAGAACATTAGTTGGAGATATAAGTATGAAAATACTGGCAGTTGACAGTTCATCTTTAACAGCTTCCGTTGCTGTTGTGGAGGATGATATTACCGTTGCGGAATATACGGTGAATTATAAAAAGACACATTCGCAGACATTACTTCCGATGCTTGATGAGATTGTGAAGATGACAGAGCAGGATTTGCAGACAGTGGATGCGATTGCTTTGGCGGCAGGACCGGGTTCTTTTACGGGACTCCGTATCGGCTCTGCAACGGTCAAAGGACTGGCACAGGCGCTTAATAAGCCTGTAATATCCGTGCCGACTGTGGATGGGCTTGCAGGCAATCTTTACGGAACGGACAAATTGGTATGTCCGATTATGGATGCCAGACGCAACCAGACCTATACAGGACTATACGAATTTGTAAAAAACGAAGAAGAATATGAGATGCACTGTGTAAGGCAGCAGTGTGCAGTCGATATAGCGGATATTATCTCAGAGATAAATGAACTTGGAAGGGAAGTTATTTTCCTTGGCGATGGTGTTCCTGTTTTTAAAGAGACCATTAGGGAGCAGATAAAAGTGCCGTATTCGTTTGCATCGAATACCTGCAACAGACAGCGTGCAGCAGTTATCGGATGGCTTGCGGGTAAGCTGTATGAACAGGGTAAGACAGAGACTGCAACGGAACATGCGCCGGAATATTTGCGTTTGTCCCAGGCAGAGCGCGAGCGCAACGAGAAGAATGCATAATGCGCTTTTACCAAGACGAGGTAGAGTATGATTACGATACGCGAAATGACTTTGGCAGATGTTGACCGTGTGTGTGTGCTGGAGGAAATGGCCTTTTCCATGCCATGGCACAAAGAGTCCTTTGTTGAGATGATTGAAAATAAAGATGCCCTGTATCTGGTTGCAGATGATGAGCAGTCAGGGGTTATCGGTTGTTGCGGCGTACGCAGTATTGTCGGAGAAGGCGATATCACCAATGTGGTCGTACATCCTGATTTTCGTCAAAAAGGTGTTGCATACGAAATGTTAACGCAGCTTCTTTTGCGAGGAGAACAGGATTTTGGAATAAAGGAATTTACATTGGAGGTCCGTTACAGTAATATAGGTGCGATACATTTGTATGAAAAACTCGGTTTTGTATCAGAGGGCATCCGTAAGAATTTTTACGAGGAACCGGTGGAAGACGCACTAATCATGTGGAAAAGATAGGCAGTGTTAACAGACATTCCCACTGACAGTAGTTGTTCCTGTCTGTATAATTACAGAAGGATAAATAGTATGGAGGGAAGTATGAGAATATATGATGAGGGCAACCGGCTTACAGGTATGCAGTGCAACTGCTGCAAGAAAGAATTAAAGGTAGAAGATGGAATTGTAAAGGAAGGCTGTTTTAGCGTGGATTATACATGGGGATACTTCAGCAATAAAGACGGTTTGTGCCACAAACTGGATTTGTGTGAAGATTGTTACGACCGATTTGTGGGCGGCTTTAAGATTCACGTGACTGAGACGGAGAACAGCGAGTTGTTATAGAAAGGCAGAATATGTTAGATATTTGTTTGCTTGGAACCGGCGGAATGATGCCGCTTCCGTATCGCTGGCTGACATCGATGATGGCCAGATACAATGGAAAAAGCATATTGATAGATTGCGGGGAAGGCACCCAGGTAGCCATGAAGGAAAAGGGATGGAGTCCCAAGCCGATTGATATTATCTGTTTTACACATTATCATGCAGATCATATCAGCGGACTGCCCGGTATGCTTCTTACGATGGGCAATGCCGAGAGAACAGAGCCGCTTTTATTAATCGGACCCAAAGGGCTTACGAGAGTGGTAAATGCACTTCGTGTGATTGCACCGGAGTTACCGTTTACGATTGAGTGCATGGAAATAGAAGAAAAGGAACAGACCTTTGAATTTGACGGCTTTTCCATTCAGGCATTCAGAGTACAGCACAATGTAACCTGCTACGGTTACACCATTCAGGTAAACAGAGCGGGCCGTTTTGATGTAGAAAAAGCAAATGCAAATGATATTAAACAGTGTTATTGGAGCCGTTTGCAAAAAGGAGAAGTCATAGAAGCAGATGGGCGTGTGCTGACGCCGGATATGGTACTCGGGAAAGCACGAAAAGGATTAAAGGTTACGTATTGTACGGATACCAGACCAACGGATTCCATCAGGGAGAACGCCAAGGATGCCGATTTGTTTATCTGTGAAGGTATGTACGGCGAACCGGATAAGGTACAGAAAGCAGTTGAGCACAAGCACATGACATTTTATGAAGCTGCTAAGATTGCAAAAGATGCCTGTGTAAAGGAACTGTGGCTTACCCACTACAGCCCGTCTTTAACAAGGCCGGAAGAGTATTTAAATGAGGTGCGAAAGATTTTTCCACAAACTTTTACGGCAAAAGATGGAAAATCAGTAGATTTATTGTTCGAAGAAGATTAAAATAGAGACAGGAAGATTGCGGAAAGGAGGGAACCTTATGAAGAAGACGCAAGGCACCAAAGGATTGATTATTGCCATTGTTTTGATTCTGATAGTAGCAGGATATTATTATTATCTGTCGCACAGGGAAGTAGAGAAGACAGAAGAAGTAACCGTATCCGAAGCCCAGGAACTGCTTCTTCGTGATTTGGACCGCAATTATCCTCCGACCCCCAAGGAAGTAGTCAAGTATTTCTTTGATATTACCACCTGCCTGTATAATGAATCGCTGTCCGAGGCAGATGTGGAAGCACTTGCCATGAAAGTACAGGAACTGTATGACGCCGATTTGGTTATACATAATCCTAAGGAAGAATATTTTACGGAATTAAAGAGTGAGATAGCTGCATTTAGGGAGAGTAACAGTCAGATTTTGAATTACTCGACATCGTCCAGTGTAGATGTGGATTATTTTGAAGAGGACGAAGGTTCTTTCGCAAGGCTTTACGGTACCTACTATCTGCAGGTGCAGAAGAGTCTCAAGAGTCTGGAAGAAGTTTTTATTCTCCGCAAGGATGACGAAGGGCATTGGAAATTATTTGGCTGGCAGCCGGTTGATAACGAAGATACAACAGGTACGCCGCAATGATTTTTGGATTTTGGATAGTACGATAATTTAGAAAGTCTGTGAAAGCGGGCTTTCTACTTTTCTGTTTAAAACAAGGAGAGAGCAAATGAATCAGGATGTATTCATATTGGCAATTGAAAGTTCATGCGATGAAACAGCAGCCGCTGTTGTCAAAAACGGGCGAGAAGTATTAAGTAATGTGATTTCTTCCCAGATTGATTTGCATACACTATATGGCGGTGTAGTGCCGGAGATTGCTTCCCGAAAACATATCGAGAAAATCAATCAGGTAGTGGAGCAGGCGCTGACGGATGCTTCCGTGACATGGGATGATATTACCGCGATAGCCGTTACGTACGGACCGGGACTGGTAGGTGCTTTGTTGGTGGGAGTTTCTTTTGCAAAGGCATTGGCATTTGCACTGGGCAAGCCGCTTATCGGAGTGCACCATATCGAAGGGCATATCAGTGCCAATTATATTGAGAACAAAGAATTGGAACCGCCGTTTATGTGTCTTGTGGTATCGGGCGGACATTCCCATCTGGTAAAAGTAAAAGATTACGGCGAATATGAGATTTTGGGACGTACCCGCGATGATGCGGCGGGTGAAGCTTTTGATAAAGTGGCAAGAGCCATCGGACTCGGTTATCCGGGAGGACCTAAGATTGATAAGATATCCGATGAAGGCAATCCGGATGCAATTGCATTTCCGCGTGCAAAGGTTGCTGATAATGAATACGATTTCAGTTTCAGCGGGTTAAAATCCTCTGTATTAAACTATCTGAACTCTTGCGAGATGAAGGGCGAAACAGTAAATCAGGCAGATGTGGCGGCTTCTTTCCAAAAGGCTGTCGTTGATGTGTTGGTTGGTCATTCCATGGACGCACTGGATAAATACGGATTTAAAAAGTTTGCAATTGCCGGCGGTGTGGCATCTAACAAACACCTTCGTGCGGCAATGGTGGATGCCTGTGAGAAAAAACAGATTGATTTTTATCATCCTTCACCAATCCTTTGTACGGATAACGCGGCTATGATTGGTGCAGCCGCTTATTATGAATATAAGAAGGGCGTAAACCACGGATGGGACTTAAATGCAGTTCCGAATTTGAAATTGGGAGAACGATAATGAAAACAACCGCAATTGTACTTGCCGGCGGCAGGGGGAAAAGAATGAACAGTACCGTTCCCAAACAGTTCCTTATGATAAAGGGTAAGCCGGTTTTGTATTATTCGTTAAAAGCATTTGAAGACAGTTTTATAGATTCCGTAATTCTGGTAGCGGCAGAAGACGATATGGAATACTGTCAAAAAGAGATTGTAGACCAATACGGTTTTACTAAAGTGACTGCTATTGTGGCAGGAGGTAAAGAACGTTATCATTCGGTACTGAATGGAATAAAGGCAGCCGGCGAATGTGACTATATCTTCATCCATGACGGTGCCAGACCTTTTGTAACACAGGATATTCTTGCCCGTCTTTTGGAAACGGTAAAGGAAAGTCATGCTTGTGTAGCAGGAATGCCGGTTAAGGATACAATTAAAATCGCAGATGATAACGGCTTTATTGCAACCACCCCTAAGCGTGAATTAGTCTGGATGATTCAGACTCCTCAGGTGTTTGATTTTGCATTGATCAAAAAAGCTTACCTAAAATTGGAAAAAGATGAATATTCTTTATTACAAAAGGGTATTTCTATTACAGATGATGCAATGGTTGTGGAAATGCTGCTCGGTGAAAAGGTCAAATTGGTGGAAGGTTCCTACCAAAATATTAAGATAACAACACCTGAAGATTTGGCTATTGCAGAAGGGTTTTTAGGCTAATTATTTTTTTGTAAAAAATTTAAAAATTCATGTTGACAGATAGAAGCCATTTTGCTAAAATAACACTTGCGTCTGACAAAAAATGGAGCGCATGGAGAGGTATCGAAGTGGTCATAACGAGGCGGTCTTGAAAACCGTTTGTCCGCAAGGGCACGTGGGTTCGAATCCCACCCTCTCCGTTTATGACATCCGTCATAAAATATTTGGCAATCAGCTATAGAAGATTTGATTCAGAATCTCTTGGAGAAGTACCCAAGTGGCTGAAGGGACACCCCTGGAAAGGGTGCAGGTCGTTAATAGCGGCGCGAGGGTTCAAATCCCTCCTTCTCCGTTTGGTATTTCACAGATATGCCAATAGAACCTTGACAAATAAACAGTAATGCAACCCTGAAAATTCTTTGAGAAAATTCAGAGTGAAGAAAACACTAAAAAATTACAACAGTAACGGAAGTCACGTTTAAAATGAACTTGACGATTAAACTTTTAACATGAGAGTTTGATCCTGGCTC
>JAGATU010000032.1 GCA_017621115.1 Lachnospiraceae bacterium | reverse complement strand
TGAAAAAGAAGTGTCTTGGTTTATTATACCTATTAACTATAATGTTTTTATTATCCGGCTGTGCCACAACGAATGACAAGACAGCCAGCGTATCCATTATCTACGGTATATGTGCCGTTCTTTCCTTGGTACTGCTGGTTATCTATTGCTATGCAATACGCCAGAAGGAGACTTGGTTCCTTCTTTTGTTCTGTGCCATTTTTGTTGCTAATATCGGTTATTTATCCTTATCCGTTGCCAAAAATCTGGAAGAAGCCCTTCTTGCCAACCGTATCGTATATCTCGGTTCTGTTTTTCTTCCGATGTCGGTAATGATGATTATCTTAAAAATCACCAAGATACATTATAAGAGTTGGCTTCCCGGTGTATTGACTGCACTTGTTTCAATTGTATTTTTAATCACTGCAAGCCCGGGATATTCAGATATCTATTACAAAGAAGTATCCTTTGAAATCGTAAACGGCATTCCTACTCTTCATAAGGTATATGGATTATTTCATGATTTGTATCTAATATATATCCTTACTTTTTATGCTGTTCTGATAACCCTTGTTGTCTACACGATTGTAAAAAAGAAAACTTCATCTGCGTCTCATGCCATTATTCTCTCTGTTGCAGTAGGCATTAATATTGCAGTGTGGATACTGGAACGTTCCGTATATGTTGAGTTTGAGTTACTTGCTGTTACTTACCTTATTACCGGAATCTTTTTGCTCGCCTTACATCTTATGATTCTGGAAAACGAAAGACTCCGTGCATTGGCAGGAGCATCTGCCAATGTTGCTGTAGTTGCCGAAGACATCAGTGAAGATGTACCTTCTGCCGATTCCGTCATCAATAATACCAAGTCTTCTGTAGATGTTAACTCTGCGCAATATGAACTGTTTCTTAACGGTCTTACGGAGTTAACTCCTACCGAACATACGATTTACAACTACTACATTGAGGGTAAAAATACGAGCGAAATCATGATTGCACTCAATATAAAAGAAAATACTCTGAAGTTCCATAACAAAAACATTTATGGGAAACTCAGCGTATCATCCCGTAAACAATTATTGGAAATATATAAAGAATTAAAACAAACCGGAAACTATCCTATGGAATAAATATTTATCAGACAAAAAGGGGAGCGGATTGATAATACAATCCGCTCCCTCTTTATATAATTCTTTACGCATTTATTGCGCTACCGCAGTATTCACAACATCCGTTTGTATCCGGAATTGTCGTTGCTAAACAATTCGGACAGGTTACTGCTGTTTTAGGCGCTGCCCCTGCTTTTGCTTCTTCTCTGATTCGTTTACGTGCCTGTGTTAAGATTTCCTCGATTTCCTTACCCATTTTTTCATATTCTCTATAATCCGCATTCAACTGTGGATTAGGTTTTGTAATCGCCCCTCTGTTTGGATTGATTTCAACATCGGATGAATTCAGCCTAAATGTTATTTCATCAAAATATGGATGATTAACATTGATTATCATATGGAAATCATAGCTGTAAAAATAACGCGGCGGACGGTAACTGATTTCATTTCCGTCTTTGTCTTCTGTTGTCTCTTCTGTTTGGTCTTCATCAATATCAAGACGACATCCTGTTACCTGCGAGAAATCCAAAACATCCGGATTGGCTTCTTTAATATTTCTTGCTCTTGTTACCATGAATTTTTCGGCATCTTCGTCTATCAGAACTTTCATATCCGTACCAAGTGAAAGCGTTACGTTAAATTTTTCTACCGCTTTTTTGTTTTCTTCACGATATGCAAGCTGCTCCTCTATTTCTGCAACCGTACTGTTTCTGCGGTCACTGAACCACGGTGACAACTTCGCTGCACACTCTTTACACATATTTCCGTCTTCTAATTTACGATTTCCTAAAAGACCGATTTCATTTCCGCAAATAGAACATTGTTTATCAAATAATTTTCCAAATAATCCCATGATTAATTCCTCTTTTCTTAATTATACTAAATCTCCATCATCAAATGGGTCGCCACATTCCGGACAGAATTTTGGTGGTTTCTCACCTTTTTCCGGTTCCCATCCGCATTTGTCACACTTTAACTGTGGAACTCCTGCCGGTTTTTTGTTCCCACATTCTGCGCAGAATTTTCCTTTATTTACAGTTCCGCAACTACATGTCCAACCATCTGCTTCCGGCTTTTTACTTCCGCATTCTCCACAGAATTTTCCGGTCACCACTGCACCACAAGTACATTTCCAAGAATCAGCCGGCTGTGCCTGCTGCATTGGCTGTGGCGCTGCCTGTTGTACCGGTTGTGACGCCGCCTGCTGCTGTCCCATTGCAAACAAGTTTTGTGCATTTACGCCGCCGGCATTCTGGGCCATGCCCATTCCCATGAATGCCATTGCCGGACCGGCATTCTGATTCGATGCAGCTGCCTGCATTGCCGATGCCTGTGCACTAACCATATGCGCTGCCGCCATTGTCGGATCCCTGAAAGTTGCATTTCTCTGTAGTTCTTTGATCATCGCTTCATCTTCTTCAGATGCTCTTACGCTTGAAACACCAAAGGAAACGATTTCCACACCACGGAGATTTGCCCATTTCGCAGAAAGTACATCATTCAATGCCTCTGCGATTTCCATTGCATGTCCCGGAAGTGCACTATAGCGGATTCCCATTTCGGAAACTCTTGCAAATGCCGGCTGAAGAGCTGTCAGCAATTCTGATTTCAACTGACTGTCCAGATTGTCTCTGGTATAAGACTGCTCCACATTTCCACATACGTTTGTATAAAATAGGATTGGATTTATTACACGATAGCTGTATTCACCAAAACAACGAATGGAAACGTCCATATCTAATCCAATATTCTTGTCCACTACACGGAACGGTACCGGATTTGGAGTCCCGTATTTGTTACCCATTAACTCTTTAGTATTAAAATAATATACTCTCTGGTCTTTAGGCGCTTCACCACCGAATGTAAAACGCTTTCCTATATTTATGAATACATTTTTAATACTTTCTCCCAAATCCCCGGAAAAAATCGATGGTTCTGTAGACATATCATATGTATATTCACCCGGTTCTGCACATACGTCCACAACCTTTCCCTGCTCTACAATAATCATACACTGTCCATCTGCAACTGCAATCACAGAACCATTGGAAATGATATTGTCACTTCCTGATGTATTGGAAGAACTTCCGGATACTCTTTTTCTTCCTTTTACTGCTAAAACATCTGCCGGAAGAGATTCGCAGTAAAAATACTCTTTCCACTGTTCAGCGAGAACTCCGCCCGCTGCTCCTAAAGCCGCTTTTATTAATCCCATAGTCCGCTCCTTTTCTTTTTAATTAACTGTATTTTCATCGATTTCCATCGAAATGTCGCCACACTTTCTTACTTTTTTAGTGTGGCAATATTGTTTTCCCACCTAAAAAAGGGTGGGTAAAGTGTGGGAGTGTCGCTTAGTAGAACCAGAGTGCCTCATCCTCAAGATACAGCGCAAGCCACATAGAGCCCTCTTCGCTGTCCGGTAGGGCTCCGCCCTGGTCGGCGTAGAAACCTAAGTTCGCCTTGCCGCCATCATCGAAGGAAAGCGCACAGGAATACTCGTTTCTCATCTCATAATTGAAAGGACGCCCTTTTTCATCGTCTGTCCAGAAACATCCGCGACCATCCTCCTCAAATGTAAGGAATCTCACATCGTCACTCGTTTCAAAACTCACTTCACCGGACTTACTATCAATAATCTCGTACAGAATATAATACTCTTCTGCTGTCAGAATCTTTGCATCAAATGAAGCGACCTTAAGGCGCGTCATGTCAAGGGCGAAGAACACACTGTCTTCTTGCGATTCCCCGGAATAATCGGGGGCCTCGGTAATCTCGGTCTCAAACTGGCAATCATCTCCAAACACAAAGCTTTCATGGTCCGTCAATTCCTCATTAAGGCGCCGGCTCTCCCAGCGGCCAAAGGTACAGCGTTCAAAGTTCGCTCCGCTTTCGCTGTCGCTGTGGTAGTAAGCGGGAAGAAAATTGTCCCCCTCGTTTCCGGTGAAGGAGCAGCCTTCGAAGTGGGCGAAGGAGCCACTGAGACTCAGCATGTCGAAACCTCCGTTGTCCCTGAAAGTGCAACCCTCAAAGATGGTGTCGCTGCATAGCAGGTCGACAATACCATAACTGCACTCGCGTATAATACAGTCCTTGAGTGCAATACCAACCGTGTGGTCTGCTGTCACACCGTAGGTGCCGCAGCCGTAGAGATCCAGGCTGTCGAGACTGATTTT
>JAGATU010000031.1 GCA_017621115.1 Lachnospiraceae bacterium | reverse complement strand
TCTTCTTGTGTAAAGAGTTGAAGCTCTTTAACAAAGCAGGTGCTGTAGATTTCTTAACTGTAGTCTGACGTCCTTTTCTTACTAACTGGTTAAATGTTGGCATTCGGTTTCACCTCCTATTTATATAATGAATTGTTACGAGTGCGCATTATCGCGCACACTAAATAAGTATAATTCTCCGAATTTTCATTGTCAATATGCTATTTGAAAAATTTAACGAATTTTATTGTGTTTTTTTGTGTACTTTTGCCGAACATTAAAAAAAGGGGGAATCGAAACCGATTTCCCCTTCTATATACATTCTCTTACTAATAAAACTTCCTGATCTGCTCCAATGTAACATCCCGGTATTCTTCATTCCTGATTACAGCTTCATGTACCGCCTCTGCATCCGGAAGCATATCTCTTAACGTATTTACCAAGGCGTCCAGCCCTATTTCTTTGCCTATTTCTTTACCTATTTCTTTGCCTTTGGATTCACCCTGTCTGAGAATATCTTTCGCTTTATATTCCAATACCTTTCCACCCATAACCGATGTTACCTCCTTCTTGACATTGGCATATCTGTTAGCCAATGCCTCAACTACCTTCTGTGCCATCTCACAGATTGTCATCTTCGTGTATCTGTCAAGAGTTTCATCCATGCACATCCGCTCTAACCGGCTGTTAATCATTTCAAAAGTATCTCTCAATTGCCTAAGCCGCGTTACATCCTCATTAATCTGACCGAGACCGCTTTCATAAGAAAAAATGTAAAATGGAATCAAAAACAATAACTTCTTTTCAAATATTTCATCAATATCGTATTCCTTAACCTTCATAACCATTACAGGATACGATACGCTTCCGCCCGGTGTATGAATACATATCTTCATGATATCGGGAGTGTTACTGTTATGCCTCAAATATAGAATCGCCGACTGTGGAAAATGAACATTCAATACCTCGCCTTCCAATACTCCTTCTTTCAAAGCAATCTGCGAATCATATTCATACATCCGGATTAACATACTGCCATCCGCTGTACTCTGGCATTCCAAGTGATATTGTTTGGAATCGTTTGATTCAATACCAACAATGGCAAATGACGAATCTGTAATTCGCTTTTCTTCATCACCATCCTGTTGTCTTAGAAAAATCTCATTTTCCTTTAATACTACTTTTTCTTCTCCGGTGAAATGTTCTCCAAACACTTCATTCACTACCGGTATAATCAGGCTTTTACAGTCTGTTAACAACGTACGAAAGACGTCATCATAGGGAGTGTTCACATTATTCATTCATTACCTTCCTTTCTTCCTCTTACGAATAATGTTTAACTCCTCATCCATGCATTTCCACATTATTTATTATAAGGCATATTATTTCATATTACAACAGTAAAAGGGGCCGAATCCCGACCCCTTTTGTGTTTGTTTATTCAGAATTCACACGGTGAGCATTTATGCTTCCTGTGCTGCTTCCTCTTTTTTCTTCTGATGATCTTTGTACATCTTGTAACCTGTTGCTCCAAGGAGCGCTACAATGAGTAACCACCACCAAGACATCTTACCATCTGCGCCTGAACCTGCTGCAAGAGGTGTATCTTCGTCTTCGATTGCAACGATTGCAGTTTCATCTTCTTCTGCACCTGCAACGAGTACGTCATCACCATCTCCACCGTTTGCATCGCCATTGCCATCTGCATTGTCGATTCCTGCTGCGAGTGGTGTATCTTCGTCTTCGATATCAACTACTGCTGCATCAGCGCCTGCTCCGGCACCTGTTGCTACAGGAGTCACTACTGCGCCGCCTTCAGCAATTTCTGCTCCAGGTACTACAGGAGCTACAGGAGTTGTAGGTGTTGTACCACCTGCTCCTCCACCTGTTGTAGGTGTTGTTCCGCCTTCACCACCTGCTGGAGGTGTTGGGATGAATCTGTCGAGTTCTGCTTCTGCATCTTCGTAAGCATCCTGTGCATCTTCTGCTGCCTGATTTGCTGCTTCTAAATCATCGAATGCTTTTTCATATGCCGCAGAAGCTTCTGCCAATTTCTTAGCCGCTTCAACACATGCAGAATTATTACCAACTTCTAATTCTGCAAATTCAGCCTGAGCCTTTTCCACATCTGCTTTTGCCTGTAATGCTGCTGCAAGTGCAACCGCTGCTGCATCCTGTTTTGCTTTCATAGCCTTGAGTGCTTCTTCGTAATCACCTATTGCTTTCTGGATTTCATCATCATTAGATGTATTTCTGCGTTCTGTCCAGTACTCGTAATCAACAGATGGTTTTACTACCCTTTCCTCATCCTCGAAGTATGTCACCGTTCTGGTAGCTTCTCTCTGTTTTTCTACAGATTGCGTCGTTGTAGTAGCAATAGTATTCATACCATATGAAGTAGCAGAGTAGGTTTCAGACTTAATCTCAACTTTGCTTGAGGATGTAGTGTTGTAATAGATTTCATATTTGTAATCCGGATCAAACAACCAATCATCATCATAAGTTTTAACTATATATTCGCCCTCTTTAAGTCCAAGAGTTTCTTGCGCGTACTTATGACCTGCGTTTTCTGCCTGAGTTCTCTTATCATACCATCTATCAGCTTTTTTTGTCTGCTGTGTAGTTGTCTCAACAGTAGCTGTTGTTGTCTTAACAATAACCTGCTGGTCTACCCATTCCGTTACATTATCAGTATCTTCAACCGTCTGGAATACACCAATTTCGTAGCCCTTATCCCAGATTCCCATAAAGAATGACTCTACCTGCGTCCAGAAATCTTTAGAAGAATCCAATGTAATTTCTTCAAGTCCGCTAAATGTATGATCTATATATACTTTGATTACAAAACCATCTTCTTCTGGATATTTTTGAGTAAAATCATCATATATATCTTCTAATTCGTCGACAGTGGAAATCTTATCTTCCCAGTCAACTTCCACTTCCTTAGTTCCATAAGAAGCAGGGACCTGAATAGTCTCAACACTATAAGAATCTTCTGATGTTCCTTCAACAAGTTTCTGATTCTGAGCTAATTCTGCTTCATCTGAATCAAGTAGCTGGGAATTATCATCCTTAACCAAAACAGAAGTTGCCTCGCCATCTTCTCCGGTTGCTGTTGGAAGCACTACATCTGTATCCTTCTTTACATCATCTAACTTAATATAAGTTACATTACCCTCTGTATCCGTACTCTTGATGGATAATGCATCCTCAGATGTAGTTACTTCTTCATCTTCATAATATGTTTCCGTATATGTTTCTTCTTTAGTCTTCTCAACCTGAACTATTTCTGTTACTTCTTCAGTCTTACCAGTTGCAATCTCTTTTTCATAAATATAGATGTTACCTTCTTTATCTGCTGTATGGTAGTTATAGTATGCTGTTGCCGTAACCGGTTTTCCGTCTTCACCAATTACTACATTACCTTCTTCATCTGTAACATTGTAAACAACGGTATATGTGTTATCTCTGGAAGCTCTATAATCCCAACCATTATCAAGTGTATTTTTCTTTACAAAATCTCCGCTAACAAAGTTATCACCATATACATACTGTACATACAGCTTAAAGTATTCACGTGCTGCAGTCCAATAAGCACCGGGTGCACTTTCATCATCAAACTCTGCTGACCACTCATCACTGATACCATCATCATTTTCATCTATTGCATCCGGATCACTGTATACATCTTTAACAGCACCCACTGCCATCATCTTATCATAAGCTGCTTTTAAATTTGCCTCTTTAGATCCTTCAAGTGCTTTTGCATCTGCATCCACCTGTGCCTTTAATGCCGCTGCATTATCTGCAGCTTCACTAACTGCATCATATGCTGCCTTAAGTTCTGATGCTGTAGTAGTTGCACATTCTATTGCTTTTTCTAAACTCTTTTCTGCATTTAATAATTCTGCTTCTGCTGCGGCAAGTTTCTCAACATTTGCATCATATGCTGCCTGAGCATCTGCCTGTGCTGCTGTAGCTTCATTAAATGCTTCTTCTGCCTTATCTACTGCGGCCTGTGCTGCTGCTTCTGTGGTAGCTGCCTGTGCTTCTGCTAATGCTTCTTCTGCCTTGTCTGCTGCTGCCTGTGCTTTTGTATTAGCATCTGTAACCGCTGTATTATTAGCCTTAATCTCATCGATGATTGTATTTGTTTCTGCAATATCCTGCTTTGCATTCGCTTCCGCTTCTACCACATCACTTAATGCGTCCTCTGCATCTTCTAATTCTGCATTAGCACCTAAAAGACCTGTATTCTTTTCTTCTGTTGTTTCAGTCTTTTCAACTGCTTCACCAATAACATCTTTATATGTAATTTCTTCTGCATCTTCACCTTCACCAACTGTTGTCTTAACATCGGAAAGATCACCATTTCCTGCCGCTTCTACTGCATCCGGAACGATAACAATTTCTTCACCTGTACTTGGTAATACAACAGGTGTTTCAAGAACCACATCAACATTAGTTCCTTCTTCAGAATTTGAAATAGTTTTCTGCGCATCATCGATTGCATCAGCAACCACTTCATTCTGTGTTACTTCTGCATCTGTTACATCCGCATTAGGATCCACCGGTGTACCTGCTCCCGGATTTGTTCCATCACTTGCCAACGCTGTCATAGGTGTTGTCAACATAACTGCTGATAAACCAAGTGAGATGGCTCTTACTACTTTTTTGTTAACTAAGTCTTTCTTAATCATCTTTTAAAAACTCCTTTTCCCCTTGTTTTTTTTTATTAAAAAAGTGTTTGTTACCCGTTTTCTGAATTTATCATAACAAGTCAAGGTCACACGGCGGTCACACAAAATATCTTTTTTAAATGTTTTTGTGACTTTTTTATGCGACTATTCAGCATCATGTGACCCAATGTGACTGAACAGGTATTCCAAAACATCCTGTGTAAACTTCTTAGCCTGGATGCCGACTACATAAGTACCGTCTTCCTGCTTCTCCTGGCGGTTTACTTCTGCGTACATAATCAGGGTCTCAGCCACGATGATAATATCTTTTCCCAAAATGTCAGGTGCATCTGCTTTCATGCGGATACCCATACCAAGAGGACTGACATTCTCTACTTCTACATAAATAGTCTCTTCCGTGTCACATACTACGATAACACTCTTTGCAATATATTGTACTCGGTTAATCTGACGTCTTTCTTCCATAAAACAGTCCCCTTTCAAATTAAAAAAATTCCCATATCGGGTTTGTATTTTTTTCCATTCTTGCTATAATGGTAACATATATAATAACACTTATAAATCGACAAAACAAACCATTTTTCTTATTTATAAAACGATTTATTAATTATACACAAACCGAAGAAAGGCTAGTGGACATTATGCACAAATTGCATTCGCAAAAACTTCATAAGAAAACGGCATATGTACTCTCTGCCATTCTGTTATCGGTAGCCCTGACAGGATGCGGGGCTTCTTCTGATGCGCCGACACCGTCTGCCCCATCGCAGTCTTTAGTAAAGGAAGATTCTCCCTCAAAATCTCCTGCAGCGCCAGAAGCACCTGCACAAGAGGCTCCTGTACAGGAAGAAAGTGTCACGCAGGGCACTCGTGATAATACCCCTGCCTGTCTCGTCCCTTCCGCCGACGGAACGCTGACAGACGGCAATGAACTGGTTGCCCTTGATTTGTCCCATATCGACTGCGGTTATTTTATGGCACAGTATCTTGGTTCCAATCACAAGGTGAAAATGCAGGTCACAGGGCCTAACGGTGTGACTTATACATACAATCTCAGCTCTGCCAATGAAGTTTTCCCGTTTGCCGCAGGCAACGGAGCTTACAATGTCGGCGTTTTTGAAAATGTGGAAGGCACAAGTTACGCGGCTGTTTTTAATAATACATATGATGTGGCAATTACGGATGAGTTTTCTCCTTATTTATATCCGAACCAATATGTGAACTTTAATGATTCATCTAAGGTCGTAGCCCTGGCCTCCGAGTTGGCGCTTCCTGCCAATGATGATTTGACGGTTGTTACCAATGTTTACAATTATATGATTTCCAATATTACTTATGATTACGACAAGGCAACGACTGTTGCCAGCGGTTACATCCCGGTTGTGGATGAGATTCTTGTGACAAAGAAAGGCATCTGCTTTGACTTTGCATCTGCCATGGCATCCATGCTTAGAAGCCAGCGCATCCCGACCCGCCTTGAGATTGGTTATGCGGGCGATGCCTATCACGCATGGATTTCTACTTATTTAGATGAAAAAGGTTGGGTGAACGGCATTATCGAATTTGACGGACAAAGTTGGAAACTGATGGACCCGACTTTTGCGGCAAGTTCATCAGAAGACCAGTTGAAAGATTTTATCGGCGACGGAACAAATTACGTTACAAAATACATATATTAAAGAGGAATTCAAGATGAAAAAAGGACAAATGCTTACCAATACCGAAATCGCATCCTTCTGCGAACAGATGGCAATGGTTATGAAAGCCGGCATTACGCCAAAGGACGGGCTTGCCATTTTGCTTAGTGATACGAAGGATGAGTCCACACGCGAGATTTTACAAACTTTGTTAAAATCATCCGCCCTGGGCGAGACATTTACCACTTCCGTTAAGAGTTCCGGTGTTTTTCCGGATTATGTGGTGAATATGATTGCCATCGGCGAAGAGACCGGACGCGTGGACGATGTTATGCAGTCACTCTCCGACTACTATGAGCATGAAGAGAATATTGCCGAGAGTATCCGCAGTGCGATTACGTATCCGTTTATTATGATTGTGATGATGCTTATTATCATTGCTGTTATTATTTCGGAAGTACTTCCTTTATTTAATCAGGTATTTGAACAGTTGGGTACACAGATGGACGGTTTTTCCGGTTCCTTACTTGCCCTTGGCGAGAATCTGCGTTCCTATTCTTACATATTCTTCGGCATTCTGTTTTTGCTTGCCGCATTATTCTTCTATGTGACTAAGACTACAAAGGGCGGACAGCTCCTTGCCAAGATTGCTAATAAGATTGCTCCTTTAAAGCGTTTCTATGATTCGGTTGCATATGGCCGTTTTGCTTCAGGCATGTCCTTAATGCTCGGAAGCGGTATGGGTATCTACCAGAGTCTTGAGATGGTAAGCCATTTGGTTGGCAATGAAGAAATGGAAGGCAAAATCATCAGTTGCCGCAGCCATATTATGGAAGGCGACGGTTTTGCGGAAGCATTACAGAAAGAGCATTTTTTCAGCAATTTATATTCACGCATGATTGCCCTTGGTGTAAAAACAGGTAACCTGGATTCCATCCTCGGCAAAATTGCCCGTATTTACGAAGAAGAAACCGACCGTAAGATCCGTAATTTTATTTCGGTTTTAGAACCTACATTGGTTATTTCCTTATCACTGGTTGTTGGTTTGATTCTTCTTTCCGTAATTTTACCTTTATTAAGTATTATGACAAGCATCGGTTAAACCTGCTTTTGAAAAGAAAGGTTTTGTATGAAACGTTTTCAGGTACATAAACGCAGAAAAATAACTTCATTTCATGTCGGCATCCTGTTATTCGGAATCATTCTTGTATTGTTCCTGTTTGGGATTTCGTATGTCGGTTCTTCTACCGGGGAGCGCCAGGAAGCATCCCTGATTAAGGCGATGGAACGCAACATTGTACATTGTTACGCGCTGGAAGGTTTTTATCCGCCAAGCCTTGAGTACATGGAAGAACATTACGGACTGACTTACGACAAGGACATGTTTATCGTAGATTATCAGCCGATCGGTACGAACCTGTATCCCGATTTTACGGTTATTCCGAAAGGAGAGTATCGATGAATTCAAATAATGAACGCCGTCACATGGTTGACGTCCTATTTGTTCTGACTTTGTTTTGTGTTTTCGCGGTCTGCTCGATTTTATTGATTGCAGTAGGCGCCAAGGTATATCAGAACACACTTAACAATATGGAGACACATTTTACTTCCACGACTTCTTTATCCTACATCACTGAGAAGATCAGACAGAACGATTACTCCGGCAAAGTATGTATCGAAGAATTCGGCGGAAATGACGCACTGGTATTGTTAAATGAATACAATGGCGAAGAATACTGTACCTACATTTATTCTTATGCAGGTCAGTTAAAAGAATTGTTTACCAAGAAAAATATTACTTTAAGTCCGGAGGCCGGCCGCAACATCCTTGCGATTTCCGAATTTACCGTTACCGAAACGGATGACGGATTATTTGAAATCACTCTTGTGGATGATGAGCACCGCTCCGAGACCATTCTAATCGCCTCTAAGGCTGATTAATTTTCTAACACTCCTTTATATAGGAAAGGAAACTTTATGCGCAACTCACGAGCCAGTTTATTTTTAATGGAATTAATGATAAGTATATTGTTTTTTGCAATCTCCGGCGCGGTATGCATCCAGCTTTTTGTCAAAGCGCATACGATTAATGAAGAGACAGCTGCCAAATCAAAGGCCACTCTGATTGCACAGGATATTTGCGAATATTATCACTATACTAACGGGAACAAAGCAGACATGCTGTCCTATTATTGGGATTATGAAGAAACGGAAGATTCCATCTTGCTTTATTTTACCGAAAGCGGCGATATCTGCTCCTCTGTCGGAGCCACATATGTTGCCGCATTAACTTTCGAACAGGAATTGTCCTACCACATTCTCACATTGGACATTAAGTCCACCGACGACCAGGAATCCCTGTATTCGACCAGGATTAAAAAATACGTACAGGCCACTTTATAATTGCACCGGCCTGTAGCACACAATATATTCACATTAGCAAAGGAAACAGCCATGAAAAAAAGACAGGGCATGAGCGTCAGCATCGGTTCTTCTACCATGCTCCTCATATTTGTTGTAATCAGTTTAGTATCGTTTTCGGTTCTGTCCCTATCCTCAGCTGTGACGGATAAGAAATTTACCGACAATGTCAAAAACAAAAATCTCGCCTACTATAATGCCTGCAATATCGCCGAAGAAGAAATAGGCATTATTGATGCGACACTTGCAAGGGCGTATGCTTCGTGCGAATCGGAAGAAGAATATTACAATACCGTTTCCCATGAGAGTATGGTCGCTGTTCCGCTTTCCGAATACCAGGAACTGCAGGTTGTGTTAAAGCATTTGTATCCGATTAACGAGGGAGACAAATATTATGAAATCAAGAGTTATTGCCTTGTAAATGTGAATTCTCCTGAAATTGACGAAGGTCTTAACCTGATACAATAAAAATGCCGGGCCAATAGGCCCGGCATTCATTATTATATTATTCTGTTACTTCTTCCACTGCTTCTTCAGCAACTTCTTCTACTACTAATTCTTCTGTCATTTCTTCGTCAAAATCCTCTGAAACAGTATCTTCTACCATTTCTTCGTCTGCGATTTCATTTACGTCAAAATCAACAACTTCTTTGTAGTCTGTAGAAAGTGTAACGTCACGGTAACGTTTCATACCGGTTCCGGCAGGAATTAACTTACCGATGATTACGTTTTCTTTTAAGCCGATAAGCGGATCAATCTTACCTTTGATAGCTGCTTCCGTAAGAACCTTAGTTGTTTCCTGGAAGGAAGCTGCAGATAAGAATGAGTTGGTAGCAAGAGCTGCCTTGGTAATACCAAGCATAATCTGCTTACCTTCTGCAGGTTCTTTACCTTCTGCAATGAGTTTTTCGTTCATTTCTTCAAAATCAAGAACGTCAACCAATGTACCCGGCAAGAAGTCTGCATCTCCGTTATTCTCTACGCGTACTTTCTTAAGCATCTGACGTACGATAACTTCGATATGCTTATCGCTGATATCTACACCCTGTAAACGGTATACACGCTGAACTTCGCGGAGCATGTAATCCTGTACGGCACGGATACCTTTAATCTTTAATAAGTCATGTGGGTTAACAGAACCTTCTGTTAATTCATCACCGGCTTCTAATACTGCGCCGTCCATAATCTTGATACGGGAACCGTAAGGAATCAGGTA
>JAGATU010000030.1 GCA_017621115.1 Lachnospiraceae bacterium | reverse complement strand
TGCTACACATTTAGACTCGTAAATCAGATTGTCTTCTATAATCCAGCCTTTACTCAAATGCGGGCCTATCATACCTTCCTTCAAAGCAGTCGGCGGAGCCCACTGCGGAGATGCCTGACAAATCGTAAATCCCTTTACCGTAATATAATTAAGCCCTGTCTTCTCCGGCCAGAAACAGAAAGGACGTACACTGATTTCCACATTTTCCTCTCTTGGGTCTGCCTCGCCAAAATTCGCCCAAAACTTCGTTGTCTTCTCGCCTGCTTCGGCATACCATACCAACTTGGAATCCTCTGCGTATTTTGCCAACTCCCATGCTTCCGGATTCTGAATCTTCTCTACGGACTCAGCCTCATACAAAGACTTACCGTTTAAAAACACATCTCCCAGATGAGGTACAAATGCTCCCTTAAAAAGCCAGTCTCCGCACAAATCTTCCTTGAACGGATTACGATGCGTAAAAATACTGTTATCTACTTCTGCAGTCCACACCTGACCGCCTTCGTTCTTCCAATCCTTTACCTGTTCTGCACCGGTAATCACTACCTCTCCATCCCCGGCAGACTGATAAACGATTCTGGCATCCTCTGTTCCGCCATTCGCAGGATTGACCCACTCTCTGTACACACCTGCATGTACAATAACCACATCCCCTGCTACTGCGACCTGTGCTACGCGGGATATTGTCAAAAACGGCGCATCCTTCGTTCCCGGCGCCGTATCATTTCCTAATTTCGATACGTGATATTCCATAATTTTTTCTTTTCCTCCGTAACCCTTATTTACGTTCTTTTACATTATATTTTATTCTATCCCGTATCCTTAGACAAGCCTCGATATGCATAATCCAGTGTCTTGAAAGAGGCATCTGTATCAATCCCCTTAAACTCCATACTTCATCGGACACACAACACGGCAGTTATTACAATCCACCGTATCAAAGCCTCTGGCAGTTTCTCCATATGTATTAAGTCGACATAGCTTTTGTTCCACACTTCCGTCCTTAATCGCCTGTACCGGACAGCTATCAAGGCATTTACGACACCCCGGAATACATAAATCCGGTTGTATCGGATCTCCCTTTAACTCCAAATCTGTAAGTACGGCTCCCACTGTCAACCTATTTCCATACTCCGAATTTAGAAGCAAGGAACTTTTTCCGATAGAGCCAAGACCACACAAAACAGCCGTGTGCTTCATGGATATCAGACCCTTTCCAATCATTTTTTCTGCGTCCCAATACTCATATGGTGCATCGCTCGGGACCGGCACTGCCTTACAATTAAACGTTCTCTCGATTTCCTTTGCCAGTTTTAATTCAAGGATATCCAAAATCGTACAAACTTCCGCATTGAAATGACCATACATCAATCTGGAATCCACCTCATATAATCCTCTCGGCAAAGCTATTCCCACGGCAATAACCGACTTGCATTTATCAAATAAATCCAAAGGTGAAAAGCCCTCTGGGGCATTTTCAAACCTATCTATACTTCCGATTCCGCATACATCTGCCCCATATTGAATGGCTGCATTTTTAATGTATTTTTCCATAATATTTCCTCCATAAATTGGAAGTTGTTATTCCATCAAACTGAACGTGGTTCTGTAAACTACCTTTCAATTATTCGCAGTACATACATATAGTTCCATTTGATAACTTAAATCCATTCTTTTCGTAAAACCTAGCCGCTGGTGCATACTCGCTTGTATAAAGAACAATTCCCGCAAGTCCTTTTTCTTTACTGTAATCTTTAACTGCATTTAATAGCTGTTTACCTATTCCATGCCCTTGTCGTTCGGGAAGTACTGCCATCTCATTAATGTAAATCTCTTCTTTGCTTCCAGAAATCTTACAAAGTGCAAATATACATCCTAACACTTCACTATTTTCTTCATATACATATCCAACAAATCTTTTCTGCTCAAAAAAATCTTGAAGATATTCTGTTGCATTTTCTGCTGTCCAATCTATTCCCCAATGCTCCATAGGGAATGCTTTTGAATAAATCATGCCACATTGTGCTAAGTCAATGTTCTCCATAACTCTAATCATTTTC
>JAGATU010000029.1 GCA_017621115.1 Lachnospiraceae bacterium | reverse complement strand
TTACATCTGCCTGACCGGAAGGAATCTCTCTTGCTTCGATACTTCCGATAAAATTGATGTCCGGACATGCCTTTAATAATGGGAATGTCTCCTTAACGAGTGCATTACCTTTTTCTTCTTCTGCTCCGATATTCACGATGGCAACCTTAGGATTCTTAATGCCCATTACATGCTCCATATATACGGAACCCATCTTTGCATACTGAACAAGGAAAGATGGTCTGGAATCCACATTGGCACCACAGTCAATAATTAAGGAAAAACCGGTCTTAGTCGGAATAAGAGGTGCTAAAGGAGGTCTCTCCACGCCCTTGATTCTTCCGACAAGCACCTGCCCGCCTACAAGCACAGCTCCCGTACTTCCGGCAGATACAAATGCATCACATTCTTTATTCTTAACCATCATCATAGCTTTGACAATGGAAGAATCCTTCTTCTTACGGATGGCATTCACCGGTGGTTCTGCATTTTCAATTACTTCGCTTGCATGAACAACTTCAATACGCGAAGTATCATATGTATATTTTGCAAGTTCAGCCTTAACGGCAGTCTCGTCACCAACCGCATAAACCATCAGGTTATCACATGCCTGTACCGCTTCCACGGCACCTTTTACAATCTCTCCGGGTGCATTGTCACCACCCATTGCATCCAGTGCAACTTTAACCAATTCAGCCATAATAGCCCCCTCGTTTTTTACTTACCCCTTTATACCTTTTTCTACTATACTAGACGCTTATCCAAAAAGCAAGAATTTATAGAAAAAAATTACTCCGTTTCCCTATTTGCAATACGGGCTGCTTTTTCTTCCAAAAACATCCATCTCTCCATCTTTTCGTTAAGCAGCAATTCCGTTTCTTCTTTCTTTTTGGCAATCTCGTTTAACTTAACAAAATCCTTGCTGTTTTTTACATAATCGGCATCCAGCTGCTCTATTTTTGCTTCCAACGAAGCGATATCTTCCTCAATGGTATCGTAATCCTTCTGTTCCTGATAAGTGAACTTTACCTTTTTCTTCTGTCCTTCTTTCCAGTTTTTACCGGAAGAAACAGTATCGGATGCTGTATTATTGCCGGAATTCTTTTGTGTCTGTGCCCCTGCTAATGTCTGTTCGTTTATTTTTGCAAGTTTACAGTTGTGGTAATCGGTATAATTACCCTCATGCTGTGTAAGTACACCATTCCCTTCAAATGAAAAGATTCTTCTAACGGTTCTATCCAAAAAATACCGGTCATGGGAAACCACAATCACAATTCCTTGGAAGGAATCCAAATAATCCTCCAGTACGCGCAGTGTCGTAATATCCAAATCATTGGTCGGCTCGTCGAGAATAAGAACATTCGGCGCTTCCATTAATACCTTACACAAATGCAGTCTTCTTCTCTCACCGCCGGATAATTTACCGATTAAGCCATACTGGTCTTCACCTGCAAACAAAAATCGTTCAAGCATTCTTGCGGCACTGATTTGTCCGTCTGCAGTCTGTACAAATTCCGCCACATCCCGGATATAATCAATTACACGCTGTTTCGGGTCCATGATATCATCTCCGATTTCCTGTGCAAAATAAGAAATCTTTACTGTCTGTCCGATTTCAATATTTCCGGAATCGGGAGCCATTTCACCGATAATCATTTTCATAAGTGTGGATTTACCGCTTCCGATAGGACCGATAAATCCTACACGGTCATTCTTCAAAAAGATATAGGAAAAATCGTCTATTAGAACATTATCTCCATATGCCTTACTGATATTATGAAGTTCCACCGTCGTTCGTCCAAGGCGCGAAACTGCACTGGATAATTCCACTGTCCCATCCTGCTGTGGTCCTTCCATATTCTTTAGTTCTTCGTAACGTTCCATCCTTGCTTTCTGCTTGGTACTTCTGGCTCTTGCCCCACGCATTACCCAGGCAAGTTCCGTGCGAAGGATGCTCTGGCGTTTACGCTCACTTGCCAGTTCCATTTCTTCACGCTGCATTTTAAGTTCCAGATAACCTGAATAATTAGCTTCATAAGAATATATATGGCCTTTATCAATCTCAATAATACGATTCGAAACGCTATCAAGAAAATATCTGTCATGCGTTACCATAACCACAGCACCCCGGCGTGCTCTTAACTGTTCTTCCAACCATCCCGACATCTCTGAATCCAAATGGTTGGTCGGCTCGTCCAGTACTAAAATCTCGGCAGTCGAAAGTAACGCCGCCACAAGTGCCAGCCTTTTTCTCTGTCCGCCGGATAACTGTCCGCATGGCTGCTCAAAATCGGTTACTCCAAGTTTTGTCAACATACTCTTGGCATCCGTCTCAATAATCATCTCATTCTCTATATTCTTATTATCACGAAGTACTGCCTGAAGCACTGTCTCATCCGCATCAAATTCAGGATTCTGCGGCAGAAATCGTACCATACAATGATTTGCCTTGATTACCTTTCCTTCGTCCGGCTCCTCAATTCCTGCAATTATTTTAAGCAGAGTGGATTTACCGGTACCGTTAATACCGATGATTCCTAC
>JAGATU010000028.1 GCA_017621115.1 Lachnospiraceae bacterium | reverse complement strand
GCTTTGCATTATTATGATGTATGTGGTGCGTAAACTTACGGAGGATAAAATTAAATTCTGGGCGCCGGTGGTTTTGACGGCGGGAATTGTGGTTTTGACGATTTTAAGTTATACCGAAATTTGGGCGTTGTTGGGACTTCCGTTGATGTTCTTTTATAAGGGTAAAAAAGGATGGAACGCCAAGTGGTTCTTTTATCTCTTTTATCCGGTACATCTGCTGGTGATTGCAGTGATTGCACTTTGCCTCGGCGTGCAAAGATGGGGACTGTTTTAAAGAAATAGTATGGATGTAACCTATAATTGTGAGAACGGATTCTTTTCAGGAAGACTATTTGCGCCAACTTGTATTTAACCAAAAAATCGGTTAGAATGATGATTGTGTTGTAAAAGGCACAAAGAATTTGGTTATTTGTATAGATTTGAATTGTGTGATCAAATGATAGGACGGAGTTTGTATGTCATTAATTAAAACCAAAAATCTTACATTTGAATATATACGTCGCGATGATGAAGGGAATGTGGAAGGCATTACCAAGGCGGTAGATGATGTGAACCTTGATATTAAGCAGGGAGATTTCATCACGATTCTCGGCCACAACGGTTCGGGAAAGTCTACCCTTGCAAAGCACTTGAATGCCATTCTTTATCCTACGGAAGGCACTGTGTGGGTGGACGGTAAGGATACTAATGAAGATGAGTATCTTTGGGATATCCGCCAGACCGCGGGTATGGTTTTTCAGAATCCGGACAATCAGATTATCGGTCAGGTTGTGGAAGAGGACGTGGGATTCGGTCCTGAGAATATGGGCGTTGCTACCAAGGAAATTTGGGAGCGTGTGGAAGAGAGTTTAAAGGCAGTCGGAATGTATGAGTTCCGCAAGCACTCGCCGAACAAATTATCCGGCGGTCAGAAGCAGAGAGTGTCCATTGCGGGCGTGATTGCTATGCACCCGAAGTGCATTATTCTGGACGAGCCGACGGCGATGTTAGACCCGAAGGGACGTAAGGAAGTTATTCGTGCAGTGAGAGCATTGAATGATGTTGAGAAAGTAACGGTGATTTTAATCACCCACTACATGGAAGAAGCGATTTATTCGGACCGGATTTTTGTAATGGATAAGGGTAGCATCGTAATGCAGGGAACGCCGAAACAGGTATTTTCTCAGGTGGAGCAGTTAAAAGAACTGCGCCTTGACGTGCCCCAGGCAACTTTGCTTGCCTATGAATTGCAGAAAGCAGGCGTGAATTTGGAAGACGGTATTTTATCCAAGGAAGGATTGGTAGAGGCCTTATGCCGATTATAGTGCATCATTTGTCCCACGAATACGGGACGGATACAAAACTGAATACATTGGCGTTGGACGATATCAATCTTGTGATTCCTGACGGGCAGTTTGTGGGATTAATCGGCCATACGGGTTCCGGTAAAACCACTTTAATCCAGCATTTGGATGCCCTTTTGGAGCCAAAGAGCGGAACAGTGTATCTGGACGGCGAGGATATCTTTGAGAAGGATTATGACAGACAGAAGCTTCGCGCATCGATGGGGCTGGTGTTCCAGTATCCGGAGCATCAGTTGTTCGAGACTACGGTTTTTGCGGATGTGTGTTTCGGACCGAAGAATTTGGGCCTTGATAAAAAAGAAGTGGAATTGCGAGCATATGATGCCTTGAAACTGGTGGGGCTGGAGGACGAAGTCTTTTATCAGTCGCCTTTTGATTTGTCAGGCGGGCAGAAACGCCGTGTTGCCATTGCAGGTGTACTTGCCATGCAACCGAAGGTTTTGATTCTCGATGAACCTACGGCAGGACTGGACCCGAAGGGCAGGGATGAAATTTTAGATTGCATCAATATTTTACATCATAAAAAAGATATGACAGTAATTCTCGTATCTCACAGCATGGAAGACGTGGCAAAATACGTGGACCGCATCATTGTAATGAATAAGGGCAAGGTGTTCTTGGACGGCAGTCCCAAAGACGTGTTTGCCCATTATAAAGAGTTGGAAGAAATCGGCCTTGCGGCGCCGGAAGT
>JAGATU010000027.1 GCA_017621115.1 Lachnospiraceae bacterium | reverse complement strand
AGGGGAGGCAGCATCGCATATTGCAGGTGAGTGGCTTGTATTTATGTGCATGTGTGTATATCAGGTGGTGGCTTGCTTGAGAGCCGGAATCTGGGATAGAAGACTCAAACCGGATGCGAAGACGAATGCGATTATCAGTGTAATTGCGGGCTTAGCAACGGCAGTAATTAACAGTATTACATTTTGGGTAAATCTTTCAGAATCAGAGGATAGAGTGGTTGTAATGCTTATAGTAGCAGGTATTAGTTTTGTTATGGTTGCGGGCGCATGTTTTGTTGCTTTATCTCTTGCAGCCAAATCTTATAAGAAGCGCCTTGCGAAGATGGAAGAGGAAGTAGAAGAGGAAACGGAAGAATAATATCCGGTAATAGGGGAATAACGATTGTGTATGGATGGGAGCCACGTTGTGGCTCCTGTTTTTTGTGTTTGGAGTTTTCTTTTTCATTGAACCCCCAAAATACTTATGCTATACTTGACAAGGTGGAGTAGGTTATGAACAAAATCAACTATCAGAAAGAACTGGAAAAAATTATAGCATCACAAGATTTGCCGGCCAAGGTGTTTTTACACTCTTGCTGTGCACCATGCAGTAGTTTCTGTATGGAGTATCTGCGAAGATATTTTGATGTGACGGTATTTTATTACAACCCTAATATCATGCAGGAAGAAGAGTATCGCAAGCGTGTGGCTGAGCAGAAGAGATTGATTGATGCGTATAACCAATTAGAAGAGCAGGTAGTGACAAACGGCACTGAAACGGAAAGATTCATCCTTCGAAAGATTTCCTTTACGGAAGGCAATTATGACGTGGCGCGCTATCTGGAAACGATAAAAGGCTTAGAAGATGCGCCCGAAGGCGGCAGCCGATGCGGCAGATGCTTTGAACTGCGCCTTAGAGAGACGGCAAGAGTGGCCAAAGAGATGGGGATGGATTATTTTACAACAACGCTTACCATCAGCCCGCTTAAGAATGCGCAGTTGCTTAATGAGATTGGTAACCGGATTGGAGAGGAATTTGGAATTGCATTCCTTCCATCTGATTTTAAGAAAAATAACGGATATTTACGTTCCATAGAACTGTCGAAAGAATACGACTTATACCGGCAAAACTATTGTGGATGTGATTTTTCCAAACCAAAAGAAAACATTTAAGAGGGAGATAGATTATGAAGAAAATATTGGATCTGATTTCACAGGAGATGCAGCAGGCATTTGAGGCGGCAGGATACGATGCAAATCTTGGTAAGGTGACATTGTCCAATCGCCCGGACCTTTGCGAATATCAGTGTAACGGAGCAATGGCAGGTGCCAAATTATACAAGAAAGCGCCGATTATGATTGCCAATGATGTGGCAGCCAAATTGGCAGACAGCAAGGTTGTTGAGAATGTAACGGCAGTCGCTCCGGGATTCCTTAATATGGATTTGAATAAGGAGTTTTTAGCGCAGTTTCTGCGTGAAATGGCAGCGGATGAGAAATTCGGACTTGAGATGCCACAGAGCCCTAAGAAATTAATGATTGACTACGGCGGACCAAACGTAGCTAAGCCTTTGCATGTAGGTCACTTGCGTTCGGCTATTATCGGTGAAAGTATCAAGAGAATTGTACGTTACGCAGGACATGAGATTATCGGTGATATTCATCTTGGAGACTGGGGACTCCAGATGGGCCTTATCATTACTGAATTACAGGAGCGTCAGCCGGATTTAGTGTATTTTGATGAAAGTTATGAAGGAGATTATCCGGCAGAAGCACCATTTACATTGGCAGAACTGGAAGAGATTTATCCGACAGCATCCGGTAAATCCAAGGAAGATGAAGCCTATAAGGAAAAAGCACTGGAAGCCACATTTAAACTTCAGTCAGGGGTTCGCGGTTACCGTGCGCTTTGGAATCATATTATGGCAATTTCTGTAGCCGACCTTAAGAAGAACTATGCGAATCTGAATGTGGAATTTGACCTTTGGAAGGGCGAGTCTGATGTCCATGACATTATTCCTGCCATGGCACAGAAGATGAAGGATGACGGCTATGCGTATATGAGCGAAGGCGCCCTTGTTGTAGATGTAAAAGAAGAGACAGACACTAAGGAGATTCCTCCTTGCATGATTTTAAAATCAGACGGTGCGGCTTTATATACAACAACCGACCTTGCGACTATTAAGGAACGTATGGAAGAGTACAATCCGGACAAATTGATTTATCTGACCGACAAGCGTCAGGCGCTTCATTTTGAGCAGGTATTCCGTTGTGCACGAAAGACCAAATTGGTATCTCCTGAGACAGAATTGATGCATATCGGTTTTGGTACGATGAACGGAAAAGACGGTAAGCCGTTTAAGACACGTGACGGTGGTGTTATGCGTCTGGAGCACTTACTTGCCGACATCAATGCAGAAATGCTTCGTAAGATGACGGAAGGTGGCAAGATGGATGCGGCAGAAGCAGAAGAAACAGCCAAGATTGTAGCGCTTTCTGCTGTTAAATACGGTGATCTTTCGAACCAGGCATCCAAGGATTATGTGTTTGATATCGACCGCTTTACTTCTTTTGAAGGAGATACCGGTCCATACATTTTATACACGATTGTACGTATCAAGTCCATTTTGACAAAATATGTACAGAGTGGTGCATCACTTGACGGTATTCAGATTCAGGCACCGCTTACCAAACATCAGAAGGATTTGATGATTGAGATTTCAAAATTCAATGCCATGATGGAAGGTGCATACGAAGAATGTGCACCGCATAAGATTTGTGCATATATCTATGATTTGTGTAATGCATTCAACAGCATCTATCACGAGACCAAGATTCTTGCCGAAGAAGACGAGTCTAAAAAGGCAAGTTTTATTGCACTTTTGGTACTCTGCAAAGAAATCTTGGAAGCTTGTATTGATGTGCTCGGTTTTGAGGCACCTGAGAGAATGTAACACGAATGGTTACACCATTCGTGTCGAAAAATGACTGTGTCATTTTTCCTAAGAATAGAAAAGGGGGAGTGCAAATATGATTTTCAAATGTAAGAATTGTGGGGGCAATTCTGTTTATAATCCGGCGACAGGCTCTATGTACTGTCCGCATTGTGAAAGTGAGGAATCACAGGAAAAGATAGCCGGTGTCGGGCTTACGCAATGTGGTAACTGCGGTGCACCGCTTGAACCCGGTGAACATACATCGGCCATGAAATGTCCGAACTGCGGAAGTTATCATGTTTTTGAAGAGAGAATCAGCGGCGAATATACACCGCATCTGGTACTTCCTTTCAAAATAACAAAGGAACAGGCAGTTGCGGCTATACAGGCAGAGTTCAAAAAACGTTTTTTTACACCGAAGGAATATATGTCATACGCAAGTATCAGCAAAATGGAAGGAATCTACGTTCCGTTTTATATGTATGATTTTCATTCGGATATTACGTACCGTGCTATCGGTACGAAGATACGGACATGGACAAGCGGAGACTACAAATATACGGAGACTTCTTATTTTCAGGTCGCGCGTGATATGGATGCGGAATTTAATAAAGTCCCGGTAGATGGTTCTGTTTCCATGGACAATTCTGTTATGGATTTGATGGAGCCGTATGATTATAGAGCATTAATTAATTTTGAAGACAAGTATATGTCCGGATTCCTTGCCGAAAAATACAGTGATGATCCTGAGATTCTTTGTAATAGGGCATTGCAGAAAGCAAGAACGGATTCCAAGTCTTTGCTTCGTGAGACATTAAACGGCTATGCGACTTTGACACAGGCAAGTGAGAATATTGATTTGCAAAAAAGGGCAGAACATTATGTGTTACTCCCTGTCTGGGTATATGAATTTGAGTATCGCGGCAAAAAGTATACATATCATGTAAATGGGCAGACCGGAAAAGTAATCGGTCATACTCCGGTTGCCTATCCAAAACTGTTTGCATATACGGCAGCAGTGTTTTTGGGATGTCTGGCAATCGGCGCAGGTGCGTTTTTTGCTTCCATGGGTAATTCGGTGTCTGCATTATCATCCACCCGTGCCAATACGGAATGTGATACTACGGAAAGAGTCTTTGATTATGCAGATGTTTTATCGGATGCGGAAGAAGAGTCATTGCGTGAAGCGATTGCGAAGAAAGAAGTGGAAACGCGTAGTGATATTGTAATTGTTACATTAAACGAGTCGTTGGAAGAGTATGTGAAACCATATGAAGAAATCATCGGTCCGGTATCGACGGATAAATGGGTAATGGTGTATGCCGACAATTTCTATGAGGAGCATAAGTTCGGATTT
>JAGATU010000026.1 GCA_017621115.1 Lachnospiraceae bacterium | reverse complement strand
GTGATGTCTTCAAGACCAGCGATCATACGGAGTGTAGTAGATTTACCACATCCTGAAGGTCCTACGAAGATGATAAATTCCTTATCTTCGATTTCAAGGTTGAAATCCTTAACAGCTTCAAATCCGTTAGGATATCTTTTGCAAATGCCTTTTAAAGATAAACTTGCCATTCTAAAAATCCTCCTAAAATTCTCGGGATACCCCGAATCTCTGTTGCTAGTATAGCGAATCGGCCAACACTTGACTATGCCACAATTACACAAAGTTTTTCTTAATACTTGTCAAAAATGCTTAGTTCCCATTTTTATTTTTCTTTCTTTGGGCACTTTGGACATCCCCGTGTTTTTTCATTATGCATTTTGTACAGATACAGGCAAAAATCCGATGTGTCCTGCCTCCTAAAAAAATAAACTTCGGATGACCTCCGAAGTTTATTTATATTAATTCATATCACTGTCTATCGGTGTGGCTTTTTTTACGCCCGGGGTAATAGCTTCCATGGAATCATTATAAAATACCATCCTGTTTTTACCCTGACGTTTGGCTTCATACAATGCACTGTCCGCCGCCTTATACAATCCGTTATAGTCCTTGGCATCCCTTGGATATACAGTTGCACCGATACTGGACGTTGCCGAATATTTAACGTATTCGCCGGCCTGGAAATTATGAAAGAAATTAACCAGACGCCTTGCCTCTTTTTCCAGAATCTCATCCGACTTAATATCCTTGAGGAACAAAATAAATTCATCTCCGCCGGTACGCCCGATAATATCCGTAACACGGAATTCATTACTAAGCTGGCTTCCCAAGGACCTTAACACCTCATCACCGAATGCATGTCCCAAAGTATCATTAATCTTTTTAAAATTATCAATATCAAACAGGAAGAACAGACATTGCTTATTCGGGTTCTGTTCAATGTATTCTTGAATCTTGCGCTCCGTAGCAATCTTGTTATTCAAGCCTGTAAGCTGGTCGGTATCCGCTTTATTAGCCAGTTCCTTACTACGCTCATTATATTTAATCTTATTGATAATGGAAATTACCACAATCAAAAGAACAAATATAGCCGCCACAACTCCCAGCTGAAGGGTCATATCCCTTGCCGTTTTCCATTCCTGTTCCACCATATGGCTGACATAATCCGAACTCAAAATAGTCACATACTGCCAGTCACTGATTCCGAGCGGCACACTGACAAATGTCTTCTGTTCTCCTTTGTAATTAGCTCCAAAAGCAAACTTAGACATATTACCAAAACGTGTCAGAATCCGGGATGCCGTCAACTTCTCATCCAAAAATTCTGCATTCTGCAAGGTCTCCACAAATTGGTCGTTTTCAAGGAAAGCCGTTTCCTTTCCTATTTTGGCCAATAGGTTACCCTTAATATCACAAAGAGCAAAAGAAGCCCGCAAATCATATCCGTCTGTAGGTACCAGTTCCGCCATTTTCTCAGCGGAAATAAACATGTAAATAGTACCTTCACTGATACCATCCTGATAATACGGCACCGTCATGACATAAGCACGGTTATGTAATATTCCGTCATCTTCCGTAATAAAATAACCGGAATTACGCGAAACCACAAAATAATCCATGTCCGAAATGTCTACACGCTGACCCCCATCAGTAAATCCGGTTCCCGCATTGTCCGCAATAATAACCATGTAGACCGTATCCTGTGTCTCCATTAGAGTATGGGCATACCATGCCACGTCATCCGTGTTGTACATTTCCTTATCAGACATAATACCTGCCACCGAATTGGCCGCACTGTATGCCAGTTTCATTCTGTACGCTATATCACGGGCATAGATATCACTTTGCAAAATCAAAGCACTCTCAATCGACTTATATGCTTCGCTACGGCTGACAACCGTAAAGTTTGTAACCATAACAGCAATAACAAAAATAAGAATTCCGAATGCCATTCCCCAACGCATTACACCGGTTCTTCGATTATCATCTTGTATGGAGTTGTACTGTTTGTTTATTTTTCCCCTAAAATTCATGCAACCCTCGTACATTTGTAACCATTAAATGAGTATACACAGTAATTATAGTACGTCTCATCTTCTTTTGTAAACGCTTTTTATCCGCTTTTACGAAAAATATAAAACGTTTAACCACCGCATTCCCCTATCCTCTATAAATAGAATTCCATAGGGGTATATATAATGCCGTCTTTGCGGGTTTCTTTGCCTATATCCGCAAATCCGGTTTTATGGTAAAACGGCACTCCGTAAGGAGACGCAAATACCGTTAGTTTCTGCTGCTTTGTGTTCTGCAGCATATATTCCTGAAGATGCTTAACAAGCGCAGTCCCGATTCCCTTCCGGTGGTATTTTTCATCCACAAACAAAAGCGAAATGTGATTTTTACTCCGAAGAGAAATCAGCCCTACCAATTTACCTTCTGTTTCTGCCACAAACAAAAGATATTCTCCCGCTAAAAACATCTTTTTTAAATCTTCGTCCGTCAGAAACTGTGCAAAATTCCGTGTCCCTTCCGTTCCGTATTCCTCGGCTTCATATTTCAGAAACACACGGAATGCCAGTTCCATTGCATTATCCCAATCCTCAGCCACAGCCTTACGGATTACAACCAGAGCATCTGTTTCCATTCATTATCCTCTATGAAAATAAATTAGTAAAAAAGTTCTTTACTGTAGAACCCATATCAGAGAAGAAATTGGAAACACTGTCCTTAAAGGATTTTTTGATAACTTCTTCAGCATTGTTAATCAATTCATCTCCATACTTTGCATATAAATCCTTGGCCTGATCAAGAAGTTTTTCCGGATCCAGTCCGAGTTCTTTGATTTTATGCATCACCTGAAGAATCTTTTCTTTTTCTTCATCTGTCAGTGATACGCTGAATTTTTCTTCACCTTCTTTAATTGCTTCCTGAATATCCTGGTCCGTTGCCAAGTCTCCGGCTGCCAGTTTTGCCTTAATAAACGCAATCAGTTCTTCGATTTCCTCGCTGTTTTCGCCTTCCGCAATCTCTCCGGTAGTAATCATTTCATCCATTGCCGTATCCAGAACTTTGTCGGATACGATTTCTCCGGAAACCTGCTCATACGCTTTTACTGCACCGATAAGTGCTGCCGTTCCCGAAATTTTGGTCGGGCCGACTACCAGCACATCCGTATCTTCCAATCCCGCCGTCAACAAAGCATTACGATACATACCTGTTGTGCAGTAATTAATATTTTTAGTTGTAACAAGCACACCGTTTCCTTTATCTGCTTTACGCAGAATGACACTGGATAACGACTTGGTTCCGATTACGGACGGATCAATATATGCATCCAGATATTGGTGCTCCATCTCATTGGTAATGGAAATTACGGTACATTCTGACAAATCTTCCTCCGTCAGTTCCATAAGTTCCAATACAGTTGCTCTCTGCTCTGCCGTCAAATCCGCGCCAAGCGCCACAACCGTATCCTTGGACGGTGCTGCGAAAGCAGTCATACCGAATCCCATTACAAGCATCATAACCGAAAGTACAATTGCAAATCTTTTCATTTTATTACCTTTCCTATCCACTCAAAAATATCCTGCATTACCTTTTCCCGGATATCCTCGTGTAATAATTCATGTCGTTTTCCGGGATACGCCTTATTGGAAACCCTTTTCATTCCGGCATCCGAATACATTCTGTATGATTTATATGCCGTTACCCCAAAATCGCCCACGGGATCTTCTTCACCAAAAAAGAAACACATCGGAAAATCTTTGTCCATAAGCACTATCTTTTCCCTGTCATAAAGACCTCTAATAAGTTCTGCCATGCCTTTAAATCCATTCAGCGTAAGGGAAAATCCGCAAAGCGGGTCATCTAAAAATATCTGCACACACGCCTCATCCGTTGTCAGCCAGTCAGACTCCGTCTTAGGGTTCTTTATCCTTTTCATATATCCGCCAAAGGCGAGCTTATTAATAAACGGACTAACATGACGGGGTCCGCGCAATGCTGTCGTAATTTTTAATATAATATTTAAAACATTCAAAAGTGCCTTTGGAAGCATTCCCGTTCCCGATAGGATTGCTCCATCCACTTCTTCACTGTATGTATGAACAAAATTCCTCACAATAAACGAGCCCATGCTATGTCCGAACAATATACACGGAATACCCGGATATTCAGCACGCACGATATTCTTAAGTGTGCGCACGTCTTCAACCAACACCTTCCCGGGATTCTTTTCACAAAAATAACCGGGCGGATTCTCTCCCATGGACAGTCCGTGTCCAAGAAGATCTTCGCCGACAACAAGAATATTACGCTCTGTCAAAAATGCCGCAAATTCCTCATAGCGTCCCATGTGCTCCGCCATACCATGCACAATTTGGACAATACAAAGCGGGGTTCCCTCAGGAACCCACTTTACTGCATGTATTTTATTTGTATTACAAAACGAATCGTAGTAGAACTCTTCTTTTCTCATACTCTATGAATGCCTTTCAAATGCCGCTCACATTAGCAGACTTCAGCTCCTGCCGGCATATCTTTTTCCGGTGCCATAAGTGCAAGATTACCATCCGCATCTTCTGCGCAAAGAAGCATACCTTCGGATAATACACCTGCAAGTTTGGCAGGTTTTAAGTTGGTCAGTACAAGAACCTTCTTACCAACCATTTCTTCTGCACTGTAATGTTGCTTAATACCGGATACAATCTGCTTTACTTCGCTTCCGATTTTAACCTGTGAGCAGAGTAATTTCTTAGACTTCGGAACTTCTTCACATGCGATAATCTTACCTACACGGAACTGTAATTTATCAAAGTCTTCATAAGAAATCTCAGGCTTAGCCTCAATATCAATTACAGGTTCTGCGTCTTCTTCCTCTTTGGCATCTCCCTGCGCACGGGAAGCATATAATGCTTCTGCCTTTTCAACTACTTCCTTAACATCCAGTCTTGCAAATAAAATCTCAGGTTTCTCTGTCACCTTGGTTCCTGATACATATTTACCGAATACGTTAAGTTCTTCAAATCCGCGGATGTCTGCATTTAACTGGGCAGCAATCTTCTGTGCTGTTTCAGGCATGAATGGCTCAAGTAAAGAAGTACCAATCATGATACCTTCCACCAAGTTATAAAGAACAGTTGATAATCTGTCAGCCTTTGCTTCATCCTTAGCAAGTACCCATGGTTCTGTCTCATCAATATATTTGTTACAACGCTTAAAGATAGCAAAAATCTCTGTCAAAGCATCCGCAACACGAAGTCCGTCCATCTTAGCTTCCACTTTGTCATAAGCTGCAAGAACGGTTGCCTTTAAATCTTCATCTACTGCTTCTGCTACACCCTTGTCAGCTACCACGCCGCCAAAGTACTTATTGGACATGGAGATGGTTCTGTTAACAAGGTTACCAAGTGTATTGGCAAGGTCGGAATTCATACGTTCCACCATAAGTTCCCATGAAATCACACCGTCATTTTCAAACGGCATCTCATGAAGGACAAAGTAACGTACTGCATCTACGCCAAAGAACTCTACAAGGTCATCTGCATAAAGTACATTACCTTTTGACTTACTCATCTTACCGTCACCCTGTAATAACCACGGATGTCCGAATATCTGCTTCGGAAGCGGTTCGCCGAGTGCCATTAAGAAGATTGGCCAATACAATGTATGGAAACGGATAATATCCTTACCAATCAGATGTAAATCTGCAGGCCAGTTCTTCTTGTACTGGTCTGTGCTGTTACCTTCCGCATCGTATCCGATACCGGTGATGTAGTTGGTAAGTGCATCCAGCCAAACATAAACAACATGCTTGTCATCAAAATCAACCGGAATACCCCATTTGAAAGAAGTACGGGATACGCATAAATCCTGAAGCCCCGGTAATAAGAAGTTGTTCATCATCTCATTTTTACGGGATACCGGCTGGATAAATTCCGGATGCGTATTGATATGCTCAATCAATCTGTCTGCATATTTGCTCATTTTAAAGAAGTATGCTTCTTCTTTGGCAGGCTTAACTTCTCTGCCACAGTCAGGGCATTTACCCTCTACGAGCTGGGACTCTGTCCAGAAAGATTCACAAGGAGTACAGTAAAGTCCTTCGTATGCATCCTTATAGATATCACCCTGGTCATATAATCTCTTGAAAATC
>JAGATU010000025.1 GCA_017621115.1 Lachnospiraceae bacterium | reverse complement strand
TACATTACGGAAGGTCTCGGAACGACTTTCTCCGTAATGATTTTTGCGATTCTTCTTGGTACGGTTTTAGGATTTCTGGTAGCGGTAATCCGTTCTACTGCGGATAAGAATGACCGCAATCCTTTGATTGTACGTATTCTGGACTGGTTCTGTAAGGTGTATCTGACGGTTATCCGTGGAACGCCTGCAATGATTCAGCTTTTGATTATGTACTATATTGTATTCACAAGCCCGGACATCAGTAAGAGATTCGTTGCAATCCTTACATTTGGTATTAACTCCGGCGCGTATGTGGCAGAAATCATCCGTTCCGGTATTATGTCCATTGATAACGGACAGTTTGAAGCCGGCAGAAGTTTAGGCTTTAACTATGCGCAGACCATGATGTACATCGTGGCACCTCAGGCATTTAAGAATGTTTTGCCTGCACTTGCCAATGAATTTATTACCTTGTTAAAAGAAACTTCAATTTGTGGTTACATCGCACTTACCGATATTACACATGGTGCGAACGTTATCCGTAGCCAGACATACGAACCGCTTATGCCTCTTTTGGCAGCAGCTTTGATTTATCTGGCAGTTGTATCACTGCTCTCGGCAGGAGTTTCCAGACTGGAGAGGAGGTTGCGTACAGATGCAAGATAATACGGTTTTATTTGAGATAAAAGACCTTTGTAAGGACTTTGGCAGTTTACATGTACTTGATAATATCAGTACCACAATTTCAAAGGGTGAAGTAGTGGTAATTGTCGGGCCATCCGGTTCCGGTAAATCCACATTCCTTCGTTCCCTGAATTTGTTGGAGCGTCCGACAAGCGGTACGATTTTATTTGAGGGAATGGACATTACAGACCCTAAGTGTGATATTAACAAGCATCGTCAGAAAATCGGTATGGTTTTCCAGCATTTTAATTTGTTCCCGCATAAGACGATTTTGGAAAACATGACGCTTGCACCGATTAAAGTGTTGAAGAAGTCAAAGGAAGAAGCCGAAGAGCAGGCAATGGAACTTCTTAAGAGAGTTGGTCTTGAGGAAAAAGCAAATGCGTATCCGACACAGCTTTCCGGCGGACAGAAGCAGCGAATCGCCATCGTGCGTTCCCTTTGCATGAATCCGGATGTGATGCTGTTTGACGAACCGACTTCCGCACTTGACCCTGAGATGGTAGGCGAAGTACTTATGGTTATGCGCGACCTTGCTAAGAACGGTATGACCATGGCAATCGTTACCCACGAAATGGGATTTGCCAAAGAAGTGGCATCCCGCGTAATGTTTGTAGATGAAGGACAGATTAAAGAAGAGAATACCCCACAGGAATTCTTTGATAATCCACAGAATGAGAGATTACAGGAATTCTTATCAAAGGTATTAATCTAAATAATGGTAAATTAGAGGAGACTATTGAAAAATAGTCTCCTTTTTGTCATTATTAGCATAGGAATAACAAAAAGGGAAGGTCAGATTTATGGATATAAAAAACAGCGCATTAGAACTAATCGGAAAGACGCCGATGCTTAAATTAAACAATTATATGAAAGAAGCAGATATAAAAGATGCTACGATTTTAGCAAAACTGGATTATCTCAATCCGGCAGGTTCCGCAAAAGACAGAGTGGCGCTTGCGATGATTGAGGATGCCGAGAAGAAAGGCCTGATAAAAGAAGGATCAACCATTATTGAGCCGACAAGCGGAAACACCGGAATCGGTCTTGCCATGGTAGCTGCATGCAAGGGGTATCGTGCGATACTTACTTTGCCGGAGACGATGAGCGTAGAAAGAAGAAACCTGCTTAAAGCCTATGGAGCAGAAATTGTTCTGACCGATGGAAAAGCCGGAATGAAGGGTGCTATTGCTAAGGCAGAAGAATTGGAAAAAGAAATAGACGGTGCAATTATTCTCGGACAGTTTGATAATCCGGCTAATCCGGCGATGCACAAAGAAACAACCGGTCCTGAGATTTGGGAACAGACCGGCGGTCAAGTGGATATCTTTGTGGCAGGCGTTGGTACCGGCGGTACGATAAGTGGTGTCGGTGAATATTTAAAAGAACAGAATCCCAATATCAAGGTGGTAGCGGTAGAACCGGCAGGAAGCCCTGTTTTATCAGGCGGGAATGCAGGCCCTCACGGAATCCAGGGAATCGGCGGCGGATTTGTACCGGCTACCTTGAATACGGACATTTACGACGAGATAATAAAGATTGAGGATATGGATGCCATGAAGGAAGGCAAGCGCTTTGCAATAAGCGAAGGTGTGCTCGTCGGAATTTCTTCGGGTGCGGCTTTGAAAGCGGCAGAAATCTTAGCAAAGCGCCCTGAAAATAAAGGTAAGACTATTGTGGCATTTTTACCGGATTCCGGTGACAGATATTTGTCCACGCCGATGTTTGCGGAAGACGTTTTGTCAGAATAAAAACATGGCGCGTACTTGTACAAATCGATATAATATTGAATAGAGGTGTTATATCTGGGATACAAGGAGGATTTACGAATGAAGATTTTAATGATTGGCGGAACAGGAACCATCAGTACAGCGATTACCAGACAGCTTTCTGAGACAAATCATGAAGTGTATCTGCTTAACAGAGGTACGAGGAATGCAGAGGTTCCTGCGAATATCAATGTTATTAATGTGGATATTAACGACGAAGCGAAAGTGTTAGAGAAACTTGACGGCATGAATTTTGATGCGGTTTGTGAATTTATCGGTTTTATGACAGAGCAGGTGGAGAGAGACTACAGACTCTTTAACGGCAAGACCAAACAGTACATTTACATCAGTTCCGCATCCGCATATCATAAGCCGGTTGGCGATTACCGTATTACCGAAGGAACTGCTTTAGCCAATCCTTATTGGGAATACTCCCGCAATAAGATTGCCTGTGAAGAGTATTTGATGAAGATGTACCGTGAGAATGGATTCCCGGTTACGATTGTTCGTCCGAGCCATACTTATGATTTGCGTTCTCTTCCTCTTGGCGTTCATGGTGATAAGGGTGGTTATCAGGTAGTTAAGAGAATGCTTGAAGGAAAGCCTGTTATCATTCCGGGCGACGGAACTTCCCTTTGGACGATTACCAGCAATGAAGATTTTGCAAAGGCTTATATCGGACTTATCGGCAATCCGCATGCGATTGGTGAAGCATATCAGATTACTTCAGACGAATCCGTTACGTGGACACAGATTCATAAGATTGTTGCGGATGTACTCGGCGTAGAATTTAAGCCATATTTCGTAGCATCTGAATTTTTGGCAGCAGTCAGCGATTATGATTTTACCGGAAGTTTAATTGGCGACAAGTCCAATACAGTTGTATTTGACAATACTAAGATTAAAAATGCCGTTCCGGGATTTGTGGCAACAATTAGTGCAAGAGAAGGCCTTACCAAAACAGTGGAATACATTATGGCGCATGAAGAATGCCAGATAGAAGATCCTGAATTCGATGCATGGTGCGATAAAGTAATTGAGAAATTGGAAGCAGTTAAGAAAGAGTTCTAGAAATCATGCAAAACTATAAATTAACCCTTCAATACGACGGGACCCGCTATAATGGCTGGCAGCGTCAGGGGAATACGGACAATACCATACAGGGAAAATTAAATGAAATTATCGGAAGATACTTGGGCGAAGAAATCGACATTGCCGGTTCCGGACGAACCGATGCCGGAGTTCATGCGCTTGCACAGGTGGCGAATTTCAAGACTTCAAAGTGCTTTGATAAGGACAAGTTCATGACAGAAGTGAACTCATTTCTTCCGCAGGATATCCGTATTACAGCGATTGAAGCAGTAGATGAGAGATTTCATGCCAGACTGAGTGCAGTGTCTAAGACATACGAATATGTGATTGACAATGCGCCGGTGGCGGATGTATTTTCCAGGAAGTATTCCTGTCGTATAGAGGAGTCGCTGAATGTAGACGCTATGCGTGGAGCTGCTAAGTTACTTACCGGAACACATGATTATATCAGCTTTTGCGGCAATAAGAAGTTCAAGAAACCCTCGGTTAGAATGGTCACAGATATAGGGATTGCTGAAGCTGACGGTAAGATTAGGATATCTTTTACCGGAGATGGTTTTTTGCAGAATATGGTACGTATTATGGCAGGGACTTTGATAGAAGTCGGGCTTGGAAAAAGAGAAGTGGCAACCATGCCGGCAATTATTGTAGCCAAATCCAGGGAGGAGGCCGGAATGATGGCGCCACCTGAAGGGTTATTTTTAAAAGAAGTATGTTATTAGGGAAGAAAACCTAGGTTTTCTTCCCTTTTTAAGTTATTAATTATTTGTCGAAAAATAAAAAACATTGACTAAAGTACTAGATGGTGCAATAATAAAACCAACGTTATGTAACGTTTGTTTTAAAATCAAAGAAAAGAGTAGAAAAGGAAGTACAGTATGCCTCCAAAACCAAAGTATACACGCGAAGAGATTATAGATGTTGCTTTTGAATTAGTAAGAGAGAATGGGATTGAAGCGCTGGTAGCGAGGGAACTGGGGAAACGAATGGGAACATCTTCGTCCCCGATTTTTACCGCCTTCAAAAATATGGAAGAATTGCAACAGGAAGTCCGGGCAAAAGCGTTGCAGGAATTTGAATCCTGTATCAGCGATGCATTGAATTATACCCCTGCGTTTAAGCATGTCGGGGAAAAAATGATTGAGTTTGCCGCCAGAGAGCCGAAGTTGTTTCAGTTGATTTATATGCAGGAGCATGAAGAAAGCAAGAGTTATATGGATTATATCCGTGAGGAACTGGGAGAGACGGTTGAGGTTTGTATTACGGTAATGCAGAAGGATTATGCACTTTCACGGGAGGATGCGGAAAAACTGTTTGCCCAGACATGGATGCATACTTTTGC
>JAGATU010000024.1 GCA_017621115.1 Lachnospiraceae bacterium | reverse complement strand
TTCGAATCCCGTCTCGTGCTCTCAAGTAACACGAAAAAGGACATCCGAAGGGATGTCCTTTTTTGTTACCCGGAAATAAATTAACTTGTCTGTTTTCAAAAATACAATTAGACATCCTGCTGACAACTGCTATAATGATTTTTAGGGATATTTTGTAAATTTAAGCAGAAAGAGAAGGTTGAGTATATGGAGAAAAGAAGACTGGACAATTTAGGTATTGAGACATCGCTTTTGGGATTCGGATGTATGAGATTTCCTGTAACGGCAGACGGTAAGATTGACGAAGCCGAAGCAGAGAGAATGATGGATAAAGCGATTGCTGAAGGTGTGAATTACATAGATACCGCATATCCGTACCACGACGGACAGAGCGAAATCGTAGTAGGAAATGTTCTTAAGAAATACGACAGAAGCTCATTCTATCTGGCTACCAAGCTTCCGGTATGGGAAGTTAAGACGGTAGAAGATGTTGACAGATTATTAAATGAGCAGCTTGGCAAATTACAGACCGATTATATTGATTTTTACCTGATGCATGCCATGGGTAAGGAACGTTGGGACAAGATGCTTGAAGTAGGTTGCGTAGAACGGTTGGAGCAGCTTAAGGCAGAAGGCAAGATTAAATACTTGGGATTCTCGTTCCACGACAGTTACGAAGTGTTCGAAGAGATGATTAACTATCGCGACTGGGATTTTGCACAGATTCAGTTGAATTATGTGGATGCCGACGAACAGGCAGGTGTAAAGGGATATGAACTCGCAGAAAAGAAAGGTATTCCGCTTGTAATTATGGAGCCGATTAAAGGTGGTTCCCTTGCAGCATTTGCTCCGGAAATTATGGATAAATTTGCGGCACTGGATAAAGATGCATCAGCAGCTTCCTTTGCGCTTCGTTGGGTAGGTACATTCCCGAATGTAAAGGTTATTTTGAGCGGTATGTCCACGATGGCGCAGGTAGAAGATAATTTGAAGACTTTTGCAGACTTTAAGCCTTTATCTGATAAAGAACAGGAAGTAGTTGCAGAAGTAAAAGAGATTTTGGCATCCCGTGTAAGAAACGGTTGTACCGGTTGCAGATACTGTATGCCATGTCCTGCAGGTGTAGATATTCCGGGATGTTTTGCGGCATGGAACACATACTACGCTTACCAGAACTACAATGTTGTTAAGTGGAGTTGGGAAGAAGGAATCGGCGAAGCACATCAGGCTAAGAACTGTATCAAGTGCGGTAAATGCGAAGGAGCATGCCCACAGCAGATTTCCATCCGTGAAGATTTGGAAAAAGTACAGGCTGATTTGGACAACAAACAATTAGATATCTAATCAATATACAAAGGCGGCGCCCGGAATATTCTATTCCGGGCGTCGTTTTTTATTTTGCATTTTACACCTAATGGAGTATACTCTTGGTATAGCAAAAACAGGAGTTTTGAACATGAACATTTTACTGGTGGGAATCAACGCAAAATACATCCATTCCAATCCGGCAATCTATTCGTTGGCGGCGTATGCTGGCAAATTTGCCAATGCGGATGGAGTATCTTTGCGCAATCATATAAATATAGCAGAATATACAATTAATCAGCAGATTGAGGATATCGAAGCAGATATCTACAAGAGAATGCCGGATGTGCTCGCTGTTTCCTGTTATATCTGGAATTTTAGTCTGGTACAGGAATTGATAGAAGATATCCATCAGGTGAGACCGGATTTGCCGATATGGCTTGGTGGGCCGGAGGTTTCTTTTCATCCGGAGCAGTTAATGCAGAAGTTTCCATTTCTGGCAGGAATTATGATTGGCGAAGGGGAGCAGACTTTTGTAGAATTAGTGCAGAGTTATATTGCCGATAAGGATATACGTAACATTGCCGGCCTGTATCTTCCATCCGGTTACACCGCAGAGAGAGAATGTCTGGCGCTGGACGATATTCCATTCCTCTACAGTAATTTATCTGACTTTGAAAACCGTATTATTTACTATGAGAGCAGCCGCGGCTGCCCGTTCCGTTGTAAATACTGTCTGTCATCGATTGATAAGCAGATGCGGTTCAGAAGTCTTGATCTGGTAAAAAAGGAACTGCAGTTTTTTCTCGATAATAAGGTACCCCAGGTCAAATTTATCGACCGAACGTTTAATGCTAAGCATGAGCATGCACTGGCGATTTGGACATATATTAAAGAGAAGGATAATGGAGTGACGAATTTCCATTTTGAAATTTCGGCAGATTTACTGACGGGCGAAGAAATCCTTCTTTTGAATTCCATGCGGAAAGGACTTGTTCAGTTGGAAATCGGCGTGCAATCCACAAACCCGGAGACAATACGGGAAATCAATCGTAGCATGGATTTATGTAAACTTAAAAATGCTGTGGAAAGAGTTAACGCTACAGGCAATATCCACCAGCATTTAGATTTGATTGCAGGTTTACCATACGAAGATTATATGTCCTTCCATGATTCGTTTAACGAAGTCTATGCGATGAGGCCGGAGCAGTTACAGCTCGGTTTTTTAAAGGTGCTCAAGGGTTCGGCAATGGAAGATCAAGCCGGGGAATACGGCATCGGCTACCGTAAGACACCGCCATACGAAGTCCTTTATACGAAGTGGTTGTCATACGATGATATTATACGATTAAAGCGTGTAGAAGAGATGGTGGAACTGTTTTACAACAGCGGGCAATTTACACATACCATCCGCTTTTTAGAGGTGCTTTTTGGAGATGCATTCAAGTTGTATGAGACGCTGGGGGACTATTATGAAGCAAACGGTTATTTGACGGCTTCTTCTAAGAGAATCTCCCATTATGAGCATCTTCTTGAGTTTATCAACGGCTATATGCTGAAGATGAAGACCGATATGCAGACAGCGGAGGAGTTAACGGAGGTTTGCAGACAGTATCTTCTGTATGACTGTTATTTGCGTGAAAATATGAAATCCGCTCCGCCTTTTGCAACGGAAAACTCTGCTTACAAAGACTACCTGCGCGCCTTTTATCAGAAAGAAGAAGAGGAAAGAAACTATCTTCCGGAATATGCAGAGTATGACAGCAAGCAGATGGCAAAAATGACGCATGTGGAATTTTTTACATATCCGGTATGGGAGGCGGAAACTCCGAAAAGAGAAGAACTTCTTGCGCGAAGATTAGACTCCGCAAAACCGGTATTGTTTGATTATAAGGAGCGGGATGTGATTACAAGGGATTGCCGGATTGTATTGCTTCCCATGCCTTAAGCCGGCCGGCGGCCAAGTAAATATATTTACTAAAGAAAGAGGAATAACCATGGCAAGTAAAAAAATAATGGCTATTTTGGATGCCTTGGATAAGGAATACGGAACGGATTATGTCTGTTATCTGAATCACGAGAATGCCTGGCAGTTGTTGATTGCAACGATGCTCAGTGCACAGTGTACCGATGCCAGGGTGAATATTGTTACAAAGGATTTATTTGTCAAATACCCAAGCGTACAGGCATTTGCAGATGCGGATTTAAAGGAACTGGAGCAGGATATTCATTCCACCGGTTTTTACCACAATAAGGCGAAGAATATTATTGCCTGCTGTAAGACTTTGATGGAGAAGTACGACGGAGAAGTTCCGTCCGATATCGAATCGCTTACCTCCCTTGCGGGAGTGGGCCGCAAAACCGCAAATGTAATCCGAGGGAACATATTTAACGAGCCGAGTATCGTAGTGGATACACATGTAAAGCGTATTTCCAACAAATTGGGATTTACCAAAGAAACCGATCCGGTAAAGATTGAGTTTGACCTGATGAAAAAATTGCCGAAGGACCACTGGATTCTGTGCAATATCCATTTGATCCGTTTGGGGCGAACGATTTGTAAGGCACCGACGCCAAGTTGTGAAGAATGTTTTTTAAAGGAACTCTGTCCGAGTGCCGGCAAAAAGACAAAGCGTACGGCGAAGAAATAATATCCGGATTGGAGAGAATCCATGATAAAAGATTTTGTGTCCATAGATTTGGAAACGACGGGACTTTTGCCCAAAGAAGACCGTATTATAGAGATTGCGGCTGTCCGGTTCCGTGACGGAAAAGAAGATGCGGTATACCACAGTTATCTGAATCCCGGAAGGGAAGTACCGGAACGGATAACGGAACTCACTGGGATTACCCCCGATATGGTAAAAGACGCCCCGCAGTTTGCGGATGTGTGTACTGAGGTGTTGGATTTTATCGGGGATGATGTGTTGATGGCACACCATATTTCTTTTGATTATGCCTTTTTGAAAAGAGCAGTTTTGAACTGCATGAACAGTAAAGAAGCTAAGACCAAAGGCTTTGAGAAAAACGGAATCGATACCTTAAAGATAGCACGTTATTTTTTGCCGGATATGGAAAGCAGGAGCCTTGGAGCACTATGTAAGCATTACAATATTGCGATTGATGCGCATAAAGCACAAGAAGATGCGAGGGCAACCGCAAGACTGTATTTGAAAATGTGGGAAGAATTCGGGGATGTCACGGATACAGAAGCATCGAAGAATAAGATTTTTGCCCCATACCGGTTAGTTTATAAGATAAAAAAAGAGGGCCCTGCTACGAAGGCCCAGAAGGAACGGTTATATCGGGAACTTGACAAGCATAAAATAGTTCCGGAGTATGATGTGGAGCGGCTTACCAAAAACGAGGCTAGCCGATATCTGGATAGGATTTTTTCAGAGTACGGACGATAGGTTCCCGCATCGCAGATTGTAAGGTGTCTGCCACAAAGAGCAAATGTTTAATTTTATCGGACTGTCCCTTTTCATGATAAATGGATGCGGCCAGATAATAGGTGCCGCTGATGTCGGTACGCGTGGAAACGGCATACTCAAGTACCGTTAAGGCTTCGTCGTGATAACCAAGTTCGTAAAGGCGTTTGCCGAATTCCTGAAGCGCACGGACAAAGAGAGTATAGTTTTGGTCGTACTGTGTCAGGACGGTAATATTGGCAGTTCCGTATGCCAATTTCAAATCGGTATTGCTGTATCCTGTGAAGTTAACAATTTTTTCATCGCGAAGGGATTCCAAATCGCGGTGACAGGAAGCAATAATCTCATCGTCAGCAGCAACATCCATTGGGAATGACGAAAAAGGAATTGCTATATACTCCAGGTCATCGAGGGATTTTTTGCGGACAAAGTTAGCCTCGCGCTCTCTTTTCCAGAAATCCTCGTTGCGTTTTTTGTGAAGGCGGGTGGTTCTTTTGTTAAAAATTGCCACGATAATTATAAAGACCAGAAAACTTGCCAAGATAGGGAAATTCATAGTATAATATCCTTTCAGTAGTATAAGTGGTACTTTGTTGATTTTGTATGAAAGTAAGGTGATAAATATGTTTAATATGAACAACAGAAAGACAAGAAAAACCATTTCGTTTGTTATTATTATGTTTGTCGTTCTTGCGATGTTGATACCTATGATAGCACCTGCTTTATATTAGGTTTGATACTGTAAACTTTAGCATATTTTTTTGTAAATAGAAATAGGGGATTATTATGAAAAAATTACTGGGAACGTTATTTGGAGTTGCCGTATTTTTATCGTTCTTCTGCACCGGAATAGAGGTACAGGCCAAAGCGGAAGACACCATTTTAAAGGGAATATATATTGATGAGATAGATGTCTCCGGTATGACGGTCGCACAAGCCAAAGCAGCAGTGAATGCGAAGGTAGAAGCAAGACTGGCAACGCCTATTACTTTAAAGTGCGTAGGAGATAATGAGATTATTATTACACCGGCTGATTTGGGCATGGAGTGGAGCAATCCGCAGATTGTGGACGGTTTGACCGAGCTCGGACAGGCAGGGAATATTATTGAGCGTTACAAATTCCGCAAGGACTTGGAACGTGAGAATTATGTGGTAAATGTTGCCTATACGTATGACAAAGAGTTAATTAAGCAACTTGTAGAAGAGCAGTGCCTGGACTTTAATGTAGAAGCCGTAGATATGAAGTTGGCCCGTAGTAATGGCGAATTTCAGATAATTGAAGGTAAGCAGGGCGCATATATTGAAGCGGCGGCAGCAGTTTCCACGATTTATGATTATGTGATGTATCAGTGGAACGGAAAGGAAACTGCATTAAGTCTCCCGGTAGAAATAGAAGAACCAAAGGGGACTGTGGAAGAGCTTAGTATGGTTAAGGATGTGCTTGGTTCCTACAGCACTTCTTATTCGACTTCTGCAGCGGCAAGAGTTGCCAATGTGGAGAACGGAACCCGTTTACTGAATGGTGTGACATTGTATCCCGGAGAGACATTTTCTACGCTGGAACTGGTAACACCATTTACAGAGGCCAATGGATATGCAATGGCAGGTTCGTATTTGAACGGACTTGTTGTAGACAGTCTGGGTGGTGGTATCTGTCAGGTGTCTACGACTCTGTATAATGCAGTTTTGTTTGCCGAATTGGAAGTGACACAGAGAAGCAGCCATTCTATGAGTGTAGCCTATGTTCCGCTTTCAGCGGATGCGGCGATTGCAGAGTCCGCAGGCAAGGATTTCTGTTTTACCAATAGTACGGATTACCCGATTTATATTGAAGGATATACGACACCGGAGAGAAGAGTGACATTTAATATTTACGGTGTGGAGACCCGTAAAGACGGATATACTTTCAATTTTGTGACAGAGGTTATGGAGACGATTTCTGCCACCTCAGAGAATATTATCCAGGTAGCAGACCAGCCGATTGGATATACCAAGGTGCAGGGAGCGCACACAGGTTATAAGGCAAAACTGATTAAGATTGTTTACGATAATGGATTAGAGGGCAGAAGGGAAACCATTAACACGAGTACCTACAAAATGGTACCGAGAACCTTGTCGGTAGGTGTGGCTACGGACAATCCGGATGCGTACAACCAGCTCCAGGAAGCCATTGCGACCGGAAGTATTGACCACGTATGCAATGTGGCAGCAGCATTGGCAGCCCAGGCAGCACCTCCGGCGGCACCGGGTGGAGATGTACCGGCAGTAAGTGCGGAGGTGGCTCCGGAGATTTAATAATTAGTAAGGATATTTGGTTATGAAAATAGGAAAAGTATCGGAACCGATTTTGAAGCGTTCCGTATTGAAATATTTACAACCAAATAATGAGATTGAATGTAAAGGCGCAGCTGTAGG
>JAGATU010000023.1 GCA_017621115.1 Lachnospiraceae bacterium | reverse complement strand
GTTCTTGATGAAGCAGAATTAACTGCTGAATATTTGGAAAGTGTTAATAAAATCGTTATAACTGCCTGTGGCTCAGCATATTATGCCGGTTGTGCCGGTAAATATGCAATGGAAAAGCTTTGCCGGATTCCTGTTCAAGTAGAATTGGCAAGTGAGCTTCGTTACAATGATCCGCTTATAGATGAACATACACTGTTGATTGTTTTATCACAGTCAGGAGAAACAGCTGATACCATAGCAGCAATGAAGGAATGCAAAAAGCGAGGAGCTAAAACACTTGCCGTGGTCAATGTTGTTGGTAGTACGATTGCGAATACTGCAGATTATACGCTTTATACATGGGCAGGACCTGAGATTGCAGTAGCAACAACAAAAGGATATACAACACAGGTTGCCGTTTTGTACCTGTTTGCCCTGTATGCAGCCAGGAAGATGAATCGTATTGATAAGGAACATTATGCAAAGCTTTTGAAAATTTTAAGTATTCTGCCTAAGAAAGTGCAGGAGGCTCTGGATATGAACTCTGCCATTCCGGCATTGGCAAAAAAATATCATAATGCGGATTCTATGTTTTTTATCGGTCGTAATACGGATTATGCGGTAGCACTTGAGGGTGCGTTAAAAATGAAAGAAATTTCTTATATTCATGCAGAATCCTATGCGGCGGGAGAATTAAAGCATGGAACGATTGCCTTAATTGAGGATCATCAGCCGGTTATCGCATTATGCTGTAATGAATCTATTATGGAAAAAACTATGAGCAATATTGTCGAGGTAAAAGCAAGAGGGGCTGAAGTCCTTGCCGTTACATTCAAGGATAATCAGAAAATGGTTCCCTTAGCAGATGATATGATTTTTATTCCTAAAATGGATGCGATTTTTGCAGCAGCGGTTGAGATTGTACCGTTACAATTGCTCGCATATTATATTGCTAAAGAAAACGGATGTGATATAGACAAACCGAAAAATCTTGCAAAATCAGTTACCGTTGAATGATGGAGGAAGTAAGGAAATGACAAAATATATTTTTGTAACGGGAGGCGTTGTATCGGGGCTCGGAAAAGGTATCACCGCTGCTTCGTTGGGAAGATTGTTAAAAGCACGCGGTCTTAAGGTTGCCGCTCAAAAGCTGGATCCTTATATCAATGTTGACCCTGGTACTATGAGCCCTTATCAGCATGGTGAGGTATATGTAACGGAAGACGGTGCAGAGACCGATCTTGATCTTGGCCATTATGAGCGTTTTATTGACGAGGATCTCAACAAATACTCTAATCTCACTACCGGTAAGGTTTACTGGAATGTATTGAATAAAGAACGTCGTGGTGAATATCTCGGCTCCACCGTGCAGGTCATTCCACACATCACCAATGAAATCAAGGAATTTGTCTACAGTGTAGGTAAGAAAACGGGTGCCGATGTGGTTATCACCGAAATTGGAGGTACTATAGGCGATATTGAGTCTCAACCGTTTATTGAAGCAGTGCGCCAGATCTCTCTTGAAGTAGGCAGAGAAAACAGTCTCTTCATCCATGTGACATTGGTTCCGTTCCTCAGAGGTTCGGACGAACATAAATCCAAACCTACGCAGCACTCTGTTAAGGAGCTGCAAGGAATGGGCATTCATCCGAATATTGTGGTACTTAGATGTGACGAGCCGCTGGAAGAGTCTATTTTTAAGAAAATATCTTTGTTTTGTAATGTAAAGCCGGATTGTGTTATTGAAAATATTACTTTACCCAACCTTTATGAGGCCCCGCTAATGCTGGAAAAATCGGGATTTTCTTCTGTTGTTTGTCGAGAACTCGGTATTGATGCACCTGCTCCTGACCTTACCGAGTGGAAAGCGATGGTGGAAGGTATTAAAGCAAGACCACACTATGTGGATATCGGTCTTGTGGGAAAATATGTGGGACTTCATGATGCTTATCTTTCTGTTGCAGAAGCATTACGACATGCCGGATATTTTCATAACACCCATATCCGCATTCATTGGATTGATTCAGAAGAAATTACGGCAGCGAATGTTAACGAAATGTTAGTATCGCTTGATGGTATTCTTGTTCCGGGCGGTTTTGGCAGTCGAGGGATCGAAGGAATGATCCTTGCTGCAAAATACGCACGAGAAAACAAGATTCCTTATTTTGGCATATGTCTCGGTATGCAGATTGCTGTGATTGAATATGCAAGAAATGTTCTTGGTATAGGGGATGCAAATTCCGGCGAATTTGATGAACTGTGCAAGCATAAGGTTATCGACTTTATGCCTGGACAAAGTGATGATATTGATAAGGGAGGTACACTTCGTCTCGGAGCTTACCCCTGCAAGATTAAAACGGGTACGACAATGGAGCGTTGCTATGGCACTGTAAATATCAGTGAGCGGCATAGACATCGTTACGAATTTAATAACGATTACAGAGATGTTTTTGAAAAAGCAGGTCTTACACTTAGCGGAACATCTCCTGATGGAAGACTTGTTGAAACGGTGGAACTGACCGACAGGTCATTCCACATTGGTGTTCAGTACCATCCGGAATTTAAGAGCAGACCGAACAGAGCACATCCTTTGTTCAAGGGCTTTATTGGTGCAGCTTTCAGAAAGGCTGCCGGAGGTAAATCATGATGCATATAGAGTCAAATATTCATGAAGAGTGTGGTGTGTTTGGTGTTATTGCACCAGAACCTTGTGATGTAGCGAATCTCTCTTATTATGGATTGTATGCGCTGCAGCACAGAGGGCAGGAAAGCTGCGGTATTGTCGTTAATGATGATGGTATATTTGTTTCCCATAAAGATATGGGACTTGTAAGTGAAGTGTTTTCGGCAGAAACATTATCCCGACTACCGAAAGGTACGATGGCTGTGGCACATGCACGGTACGGTACGACAGGCAAAACCAACCGAAATAACTGTCAGCCAATAGAGGTAAATCATCAAAAAGGCCGAATGGCTTTGGCTCATAACGGAAATCTTTCCAATGCAGCTGAGCTTAGGAGTGAATTGGAGCTTACCGGTGCTATCTTTCATACTACGAGCGACACCGAGACGATTGCCTATATTATTACCAAAGAAAGATTGCAGGCTCCTTCTATTGAAGATGCGCTAAGCCGTGCAATGAATACATTGGATGGTGCATATTCACTTGTTTTGATGTCCCCGCAAAAGTTGATCTGTGCAAGAGATCCTTACGGTTTCCGCCCCTTGTGTTACGGCAAAACTGCTGATGGTATGTATGTAGTAGCCTCTGAAAGTTGTGCTATTAAGGCTGTCGGTGCGGAAGTGGTACGTGATGTTGAGCCGGGTGAAATTTTGGTGTTCAGTAAAAGCGGAGTGATTTCGAGACGTGAACATTGCGAAAAAAGGGAAAAAAAGCTTTGCATTTTCGAATATATTTATTTTGCACGTCCTGATTCGGTCATCGATGGTGTCTCTGTTCATGCATCTCGTGTGAAAGCAGGAAGAATTCTTGCAAAAACACATCCTGTAGAAGCAGATGTTGTGATCGGCGCCCCCGATTCCGGACTGGATGCTGCATTGGGATTCAGTCAGGAATCCGGAATACCGTATGGCATAGGACTCATAAAAAATAAATACATCGGCAGAACCTTTATCTCACCGGGACAGGGGGCTAGACTTGATGGTGTAAAAATTAAACTTGCTGCTGTAGAAGAAAGTGTAAAAGGAAAGAGAGTGGTTTTGGTAGATGATTCTATTGTTCGCGGCAATACGATGGGGCGGGTTGTAAAACTGCTTCGGGATGCCGGTGCCAAAGAGGTTCATGTGCGTATATCTTCTCCGCCGTTTTTACATCCTTGCTATTATGGTACGGATATTGATTCTGAGGAACATCTGATTGCATGCAAGTACAGCATATCTGAAATATGCGACATCATCGGTGCTGAATCACTTGGATATTTTCCGGTAGAAGAACTAAGTCACCTTTCCGGAAACGGTGGTTTCTGCAGTGCTTGCTTTAACGGTAATTATCCTACAAAGATTCCAACGGATACCCGAAAAGACCGGTTTGAGCAGAGGTTATCGGACAGGAAGAAAGAGGTATAGAGATGGCAAAGGAACTTAATAAAAAAATTATTTTGGAGGACGGACAGGAATATTATGGTTACGGTTTTGGTGCAGATAAAACCGCTGTACTTGAAATCGTGTTCAATACTTCTATGGTCGGTTATCAGGAAATACTATCGGATCCTTCCTATACTTATCAGGCTGTAGTTATGACCTATCCGTTGATTGGGAACTACGGTATGGCAGACGACGATTATGAACGGGATACGCCGACTCTTGGTGCGCTGATTGTCCGTGAATATAATGATGAGCCATCAAACTTCAGAAGTAACGCCAGTTTGTCAGGGGTTATGAAGAAACACGGCATCCCAGGTATTTATGGTATTGATACAAGAAAGCTGAACCGTTCGATTCGTGACTACGGCTCCCGCAAGGTATTGATAACAGATGTTTCTACCACTTTGGAGAGGGGGCTTACGATATTAAGAACCACGAATATTCTAAGCGATGCGGTATCTCGTGTTAGCTGTGATAAGATTATGAGCTCTTATGCAGAGAAACCCCAATACCATGTAGTAGCCATTGATTGTGGAATGAAAATGAACATTGTGCGGTCACTGAATAAGCGCGGATGTAATGTAACAATCGTGCCTTGGAATACTCCGGAAGAAAAGATTACTGCTTTGGATCCTGATGGTATTTTTATTTCCAACGGCCCCGGAGATCCCACCGACGTGCCGCAGACGATAGAGACAATAAAGAAATTGCTCGGTAAATATCCGATTTTCGGTATTTGCCTTGGCCACCAGATTATTTCTCTGGCTTACGGAGCTCAAACCTATAAACTGAAATTCGGACACCGTGGTGGCAATCATCCTGTACGAAATTTAGAAACAAATAAAATTGAAATTACTTCGCAGAATCACTCCTATGCGGTGGATGCAGCCAGCCTTGCACAAACGCCACTTGTTGTCACGCATATTAATTTGCTGGATCATACTGTTGAAGGTGTGAAATGTGATAAAGATAACGTATTCAGCGTACAGTATCATCCGGAGAGTGCTCCGGGTCCACAGGATAGTGCGTATCTTTTTGATCGCTTTATAAAAATGATGGAGGATCAAAGCAATGCCTAAGAGACGTGATATAAAAAAAGTGCTTGTTATCGGTTCCGGTCCTATCGTAATCGGTCAGGCGGCAGAATTTGATTATGCGGGAACACAAGCATGTCTTGCACTCAAAGAAGAAGGTTATGAAGTGGTTCTTTGCAACTCTAATCCGGCTACTATTATGACGGATACTTCCATAGCGGATAAAGTGTATATGGAGCCATTGACCTTGGAATATATAGCTAAGATTATCCGTTATGAGCGTCCTGATGCAATCTTACCCGGTATTGGCGGACAGACGGGGCTCAACCTTGCAATGCAGCTGGAAAAGAAAGGAATTCTTGCGGAATGCCGTGTGGAACTTCTTGGTACAAAGAGCAGTTCCATTGAGCGGGCAGAAGATCGTGAGTTGTTCAAAGAACTTTGTGAAGAGTTAGGTGAGCCGGTACTGCCTTCCGACATTGCAAGCTCTATGGAGGAAGGATTGGAGGTTATACAGAAAATCGGTTATCCCGTTGTACTTCGCCCTGCCTTTACACTTGGCGGTACGGGAGGGGGATTTGCCGATAACGAGGCTGAATTTTTACCGCTGATGAAAAATGCCCTTTCGCTTTCACCGGTTCGTCAGGTTCTGATCGAAAAAAGCATTAAAGGGTATAAAGAAATTGAATATGAAGTTATGCGTGACAGTAATGACACCGCTATCACGATCTGCAATATGGAAAACCTTGATCCCGTGGGTATTCATACCGGCGATTCCATTGTGGTTTG
>JAGATU010000022.1 GCA_017621115.1 Lachnospiraceae bacterium | reverse complement strand
TCCAATTCTGCCTTTACCTTCGCAGAAATGTCCTGAATCCGTTTTACTTCAGCCGCAGATGTTATCATCGGGTACATAACAGAAAGATTCCCATATACTGAGGCACGGTACAATGCTCTTAACTGCGTACATAAAATAGTCTCTTCCTGTAAACATAGCCGTATAGCCCGAAAGCCCATGGCAGGATTTTCTTCTTTTCCCAAATCTATGTAATCCGGTGTCTTGTCCGCACCGATATCCAGTGTACGGACTACCACCTTTTTACCGCCTGCTGTTTCAAGTGCCTTCTTATAAACCGTAAACTGCTCCTCTTCGCTTGGCATGGTACTTCTTCCAAGATATAAAAACTCGCTTCGAAGCAATCCGATTCCTGCAGCATCATTTTTAACCGCTGCGTCCAAATCTTCCATGTTACCGGCATTGGCACAAAGGGTTAGTTTCTTGCCACTCTTTGTAATATCTTCTTTACCTATTAAAGTCCGCAGATTTTCCTGCTGTTTATGCTGTTCTTCTGTCTGCCGTTTTGCGTCCTCTATCTGCTCCCCATACGGTTCCAAAATCATTTCGCCCGTATAACCATTAACAATAGCCTCTGTACCGGTAACAAGAGTTTCCAATTCCACTCCCGTATCCACCAGCACCGGTATTCCCATGGTTCTGGCAAGAATCGCCGTATGGGAATTCACGGAACCATGTACGGTTACAATCGCCATCAGCTTATTCTTATCAAATGCAATTGTCTCACTCGGCGTCAAATCCTCTGCCACCAAAATAACCGGTTCCAAAAACTCCTCTGCTGCATCCGCATCATCGCTCATGCATTTTAACAGACGTGCCGTAATATCCTGCACATCAATTGCACGTTCACGCAAATATATGTCATCCAGCTTTTCCATTGCCTGTGAAAACTCATGCCCGGTCATAAATACCGCATACTCTGCATTATAATTATTCACTTCGATATTATGACGGATTGCCTTATAGTATTCTTCATCCTCAAGCATAACGATCTGTGCACGGATAATATCTATACTGTTTTTGGCATTCTCTGCCTGCGCTTTTCCCAAAAGCGCAGACAACTCCAGCAATGCCTTTTCTTTCGCTGTTTGTACTTTTTCCCACTCTTCTTTTATGCTTTGGATATCACGCTTTACTGCATGTACATTCTGTCCATGACGTACATACAGTTTTCCTATCGCAATTCCCTCATATACTGTTTTACCGTTTATTTTTCTCATGTACCCCTATACCTTTCTCTTTTTTATTTTACCACAGAATGGCTTTTTTACCATCCTATTCAAACAAGGAAGTCGAAAAATATCGGTCTGCCGAGTCAAAGAAAATGGTCACGATATTTTTACCTCTGTTTTCTTCCCTTTTGGCAAGTGTGATAGCTGCTTGCAGGACTGCTCCCGATGAAATGCCTGCCAAAATTCCCTCTTTTTTCCCCACAAGCCTTGTCATTGCAAGTGCATCTTCCATAGATACGGAAATAATCTCATCGTAAATTAATGTATTCAATAATTCCGGCACAAATTCTGGTCCGATGCCCTGAATATCATGCTCACCGGAGGTTCCTTTTGATAAAACAGGTGACGTATCAGGTTCGACAGCGATAATCTGAATTTTATTATTTTGTGCTTTCAAATATTTACCTGCACCCATCATCGTACCTCCGGTGCCGACACCCGACACAAGAATATCAATCTGTCCATCCATGTCGCCATAAATTTCAGGTCCTGTAGTTTCCATATGCACTCTTATATTTTCCGGATTCTCAAACTGCGCAGGAATGAAACTGCCGGGGATTTCTTTTGCCAATTCTTCCGCCTTTTTGATTGCTCCTTTTATTCCCTGCTCACCGGGTGTTAAGATCACTTCCCCACCGCATGCTGCAATAAGTTTGCGCCGTTCCTCGGTCATATTATCCGGCATAACAATAATCACACGATATCCTTTTGACGTTCCGATAGCAGCCAAGGCGATTCCGGTATTTCCGCTTGTCGGTTCAATAATGACATCTCCCGGCTTTATTTTTCCGTCACGCTCAGCTGCTTCAATCATGGCTTTTGCTACACGGTCCTTTATGGACCCTGCAGGATTCATAAATTCCAGTTTTGCATAAATATTGGCCTGCAGCCCCAGTTCTTTTTTAATATGTGTAAGCTCCAGTATAGGAGTTCTTCCTACAAGCTGATCCATTGATGTATATACATTTGCCATGTTTTTCCTCCATATTACACATCTATATAATCTGTTTATTACTATCTCAAATCTGCCGATTCTTATTCCTTTTATATGCAATAAAGAAATTAAAAAGGTTGCTACACCATTCGGTTAGCAACCTCTCTGTTTAAATTACGTAATTATCTGTCATTTCATTTTGAATCAAATCCGCTATTGTAACACTATCCAGATAATCATTGATGATATCGTTCAATTTTTTCCACATGGGTAATGTCTTGCACCCCAAACTGTTTTCACAGGGCTTGCTGCTACAATCCAGACAGGAAACCGGTGCCAGTGATCCTTCCGTTACTCTAAGAATATCACCCACCTTATATTCCTCGACTTCCCGGTTTAACCGATAGCCGCCACCTTTTCCATGCAGCGCTTCAATCAAATTATTCTTTGATAACACGGTCATAATACTCTCAAGATATTTTTGTGAAATATCCTGGCGGGCCGCAATCTCTTTTAACGGAATATAGTCTGTCTTTCCCTGTTCCGCAAGGTCTATCATTACACGCAGTGCATAACGCCCTTTTGTTGAAATCATCATACTGGTCACCTCATACAATAGCTTACTTACGGATATTGTACCATTGGCAGATATTTTTTTCTACTCCTCAAATAAAGGAGTGGATAAATAACGGTCTCCCGAATCCGGGAAAATTACAACAATATTCTTTCCTTTATTTTCTTCCCGTGTTGCCAGTTCAATCGCTACGTGAAGCGCTGCTCCTGAAGAAATTCCGACTAAAATGCCTTCCTTTTTACCAATCAGCCTTCCCTTTTCAAAAGCATCCTCATTGGATACTGCGATAATCTCATCGTAAATCCCGGTATTTAATATCTCGGGTACAAATCCTGCCCCGATTCCCTGAATCTTATGTGCTCCCGGTGCTCCTCCTGAAAGTACAGGTGAAGAAGCCGGTTCTACCGCGACAATCTTTATATTAGGATTCTTTGTTTTTAAATAGTTTCCGATTCCGGTAATCGTACCGCCGGTTCCGACTCCTGCTACCAAAACATCTGCTTTACCGTCCAAATCCTCATATATTTCCGGTCCCGTTGTTTCAAAATGCATCTTAGGGTTTTCCGGATTTGTAAACTGTCCCGGAATAAAGCTGTTCGGTATTTCCTTAGCCAACTCTTCGGCTTTTGCAATAGCGCCCTTCATTCCCTTGGTACCATCGGTTAATACCAATTCCGCACCATATGCTTTTATTAATTTACGACGCTCTACAGACATCGTTTCCGGCATTACAATAATTATCCGATACCCTTTTGCTGTTGCAATGCTTGCAAGCCCGATTCCCGTATTCCCCGAGGTGGGTTCAATGATTACGGAGTCATCTTTTAACTTTCCGCTTTTCTCGGCCGCTTCAATCATTGCTTTGGCTATCCGATCTTTTACCGAGCCTGCCGGATTGAAATATTCAAGCTTTGCAAATAGTTTTGCCTGTAAACCAAATTCCTTTTCAATATGTGTCAGTTCCAATAATGGTGTTTTTCCCACTAATTGGTCTGCTGATGTATATATTTTTGCCATAATTACTCCTTTCAGGGCCAAAACTATTTTATCGCTTCAAATGCCTGTATAAGATCTTCCAAAATATCATCAATATGTTCCGTTCCAATGGATAAACGGATGGTATTCTGCTTAATTCCCTGATCCTTTAATTCTTCTTCACTTAACTGGGAATGAGTTGTTGTTGCCGGATGAATCACAAGGCTCTTAACATCTGCCACATTGGCAAGCAGTGAAAAAATCTTTAAGTTATCGATAAATGTATGTGCCTCTTTCTGACCACCCTTAATTTCAAATGTAAAAATAGAAGCTCCGCCATTTGGAAAATATTTTTCGTATAATGCATGGTCCGGATGTCCTGCAAGGGAAGGATGGTTCACCCTTTCAACCTGCGGATGGTTTTCCAAAAATTCTACTACTTTTTTCGTATTTTCCGCGTGACGCTCCAATCGCAGAGACAATGTCTCAATTCCCTGTAATAATAAAAATGCATTGAATGGAGAAAGCGTCGCTCCGGTATCGCGAAGAAGTATTGCCCTGATATAAGTTACATACGCCGCAGCCCCCACTGCATCTGCAAAGGATACCCCGTGATAACTTGGATT
>JAGATU010000021.1 GCA_017621115.1 Lachnospiraceae bacterium | reverse complement strand
ACCATAAACATAAGTTAAACCGATTTCGATTCTCTTATCTCTAGGTAAGTCGACACCTGCAATACGAGCCATTTACATTTCCTCCATTTTTCTGTTGTTCTTACAACTGATAACTAATTGATTGGGGTAACTGATAAGTTCCGGGTCTCGTCATATGGAACTTCTGTCACCCGGTCGGATACATATCCGACTTTTCCGATACTGTGTTACATTATTCTCGGTACCAAAAAGTAATCTCCCGTAGGCTCCTACGTTCAATTATCTTTACGCAGCCAAAGCTGCCTGCTTAATAACGAATAATGCGAGAAGGGACCAATTAACCCTGTCTCTGTTTGTGCTTAGGATTCTCACAGATAATTCTGATAGAACCTTTTCTCTTGATAACTTTACACTTTTCACAAATCGGCTTTACTGATGATCTAACCTTCATGTTAAACCCTCCTTTCATAAAAAGACCGTTTTACATTATAGCACGCAAAAAACCCCTTTGCAAGGGGTTTTTCCAAAGTTTTCTTTATTATTTATCTCTCCAGATAATTCTTCCTTTTGATAAATCATATGGTGATAATTCCAATGTTACTTTGTCGCCCGGAAGGATACGGATAAAATTCTGGCGAAGCTTACCGCTGATATGTGCAAGCACCCTATGTCCGTTTTCCAATTCAACCTGAAACATGGTATTTGGTAATTTTTCTACTACTGTTCCTTCGATTTCAATTACATCAGCTTTTGACATCTTATTCCTCCATTTAAAACTACTTTTCTTGGCACAACAAACTCTGTTTATACAATTTGATTGTCCGCTTTATGGTTTCATTTATACACGCAGGATTCGCAAACATCTGCTCATCCGCAGTCTTTTTAATTATCTGAATATGCTTTCTGCTCTTTCTCTTCGGGTTGTCTGCCTTACGGATATCACCGTCTACAAGCCACACATACTTATCCGTTTCTTCTATTATAATATAAATCTTATCTTTGTCATGTCCTGCCTTCGAACAAGCCATCCATCCAATCATAAGGTTCCTCTTTCTATTATAATAAGATATTTTAGAGAAGTGTCAAGATTTCAGGTTCCCCATCTGTGATAAGTATTGTATTCTCATAATGCGCAGAAGGGAGACCGTCCCTGCTTACAACCGTCCAGTCATCATCCAGCCATTCCACTTCCCATGTTCCCATATTAATCATCGGTTCAATTGCAAGTGTCATACCCGGCTGTAACAAAAGACCTTTTCTCTTCTGTCTGAAGTTCGGAATCTGCGGATCTTCATGAAGTGCAGTCCCGATTCCGTGACCAACCAAATCTTTTACAATACCGTATCCGTACGGTGTCACAAAATCATCAATTGCATTGGAAATATCATACAGATGATTGCCCGCCTTTGCCATTTTTATTCCTTCAAAAAAGGCCTGCTTGGTAACATCCATAAGCTGTTGCACTTCCGCACTGATATTTCCGACCGCATACGTTCTTGCCGCATCGGAATGATATCCTTTATAAATACAACCGCAGTCGATACTGATAATATCGCCATCCTTCAGCACTCTGTTCTTACTGGGGATTCCATGTACTACTTCTTCGTTAACCGATGCACAAATTGTTCCGGGAAATCCATTGTAATTCAAAAAATTAGGAACACAACCATATACTCGGATTAATTTCTCCGCCAGCGTATCCAACTCTTTTGTGGTTACCCCGGGTCTGATTGCTTTTTCAAGTTCTTCGTATACTTTTGCAAGAATCTTACAGGATTCACGCATCAACTGGATCTCTCGTTCCGATTTAACCGATACTGCCATAGCACACCTCTGATTATGCCAAAATCGCCTTAATAGCTGCAAAAACATCCATCATATCTACAGTTCCGTCTACGGATTTTAATACACCTTTTGCTGTATAAAAATCAATAAGCGGCTGTGTCTGATCGTGATATACTTTTAATCTGTTACTTACTGTTTCAGGCTTATCATCATCACGAAGAATCAATTTGCTTCCGCATGTATCGCAGATGCCTTCTGCTTTTGGCGGAACATGCTCAATATGGTATGTAGCGCCGCATGTCACACAAGCTCTTCTACCGCCCATTCTTCTAACGATGTTTTCGTCCGGAACATCTACATCAATAGCAAAATCAATCTTGTCGCCAAGCTCTGTTAAAGCAGCGTCAAGTACTTCTGCCTGCGGAATCGTTCTTGGGAAACCATCAAGAACATAACCATCTTTACAATCTTCTTTAGCTACTCTATCTAACAAAATTTTAACTGTTAATTCATCCGGAACTAACTGACCGGCATCCATATATGTCTTAGCCTCTTTACCAAGCGCTGTACCTTCCTTGATATTTGCGCGGAAAATATCACCTGTAGAAATGTGAGGAATTCCGTATTCCTTAGCAATCATTTTAGCCTGAGTACCTTTACCTGCACCCGGTGCCCCTAACATAATAATTTTCATAATATCCTCTTTCCTGCCTTATGCATGTCGTTAATTATATATCTGTAAGGAATCAATCCTTTTATTTTCAATTTAACATATATAATACCCAGTAAGGGACAAAACGGCAACCGTTCTGTCCCATAAATACTGAATATTAGTCATTTAAGAAGCCTGTATAATTACGTACGAGCATCTGGGATTCAATCTGCTTAACAGTTTCCAGAATAACGGATACGATAATGATAAGGCTGGTACCACCAAATGAAACGCTGGCTCCAAATAAACCGTTGAATACAAATGGTAAAATACCGATAATTGTCAATCCACATGCACCGATAAAGATGATGTAGTTTAAGATTTTGTTTAAGTAATCGCAGGTTGGACGACCAGGTCTGATACCCGGAACAAAACCACCCTGTTTCTTCATATTTTCAGAAATCTCAAGTGGATTGAATGTAATGGATGTGTAGAAATATGCGAAGAAAATAACCATCAAAATATATACTACCAATCCGATTGAGTATAACGGAGCATCCAGTCTGCACCAGTTGCTTGAACTCATTCCCTTTAAAATTTCTGCCCAAACACCACTTGGGTTAATTCCGAAAATTGCGCAAATAACGTTTGGTGTTTCCATAATGGATGATGCAAAGATAATCGGAATAACACCTGCTGTATTCACTCTAAGAGGAATATTGCTTGACTGTCCGCCGACAATCTTTCTACCCTGCATTTTCTTAGCATACTGTACAGGGATCTTTCTGACACCACCATTTAATACGATTACCATAATAATCATTGCAAGCATGACTACTAAGATAATAACTGCTGCAAGAACTCCTACAGCAATTGCTTTTCCTTTGATGAACTGTTCGTAAAGACCGTTCATATCCTGAGGAAGTCTTGACAAAATGTTGACTGCTAATACTACGGAAATACCGTTGCCAACACCATGTTCTGTAATTCTTTCACCAATCCACATTACAACCGCACTACCTGCTGTCATAGCTGCTACTACGATTATAACATTTATTGCATTGTACTCCTGTAACAAACCACTTCTACCAAAGCCGATTGCCATTGCTGCTGACTCAATAAGAGCAAGACCAACTGTTACATAACGAGTAATGGAAGCGATTTTCTTTCTTCCTTCTTCACCGTCTTTCTGCATCTCTTCCAATTTTAGAATAGCAATTGTCAAAAGCTGCATGATGATGGATGAAGTAATGTATGGAGAAATGTTAAGTGCAAATACGGACATGTTCATAAATGAACCACCCGTAAATGCATCAAGGAAATTAAATGCATCGCCACTCTGTGCTGCAAACCATGCTGCAAAATAGTTTCTGTCAACACCCGGAACCGGCAGCTGTGATCCTAAACGGATCACAACTATCATAGCAAAGGTAAAAAGAATCTTATTTCTTAAATCTTTGATTTTGAATGCATTCATTAACGTTTTAAACATTAAATCACCTCAACTGTTCCACCAAGTGCTTCAATCTTTTCTTTTGCAGATGCACTGAAGGCATTTGCTTTAACATTGAGTTTCTTGGTAAATTCTCCGTTTCCGAGGATCTTTACGCCATCACGAGTATTCTTAATAAGTCCTGATTCTACCATCTTTTCGATTGTAACTGTAGAACCGCTTCTGAATCTTTCTAACTCGCTGATATTGATAGCAACGATTTCCTTAGAGTTACGATTCTTGAATCCTCTCTTAGGAAGACGTCTATATAATGGCATCTGTCCACCTTCGAAACCAGGTCTTGGAGCGCCTGAACGAGCTTTCTGACCTTTGTGTCCTTTACCGGCAGTCTTACCATTTCCTGAACCGTGTCCACGACCTCTTCTAAAATTATCACTGTGTTTTGAACCAGCTGCTGGCTGTAAGTTTGATAATTCCATGCTGACACCTCCTTCTTAATTTATCTTATTCTGCATCTTCAACTTTAAGCATATATCCTACTTTGCGGATCATACCCTGTGTACAAGCGTTATCAGGTAAGATAACGGATTTGTTCATCTTTGTAAGTCCCATAGCTTCGATTGTTGCTCTATTCTTAGGAACAGCGCCAATAGGAGATTTTACCAAAGTGATTTTTAACATTTTTTCTGCTGCCATCGTCCTATTACCTCCTAACCAATAATTTCTTCAACAGACTTACCACGCTTCTTAGCAACTTCTTCAGGGCTCTTTAATGCCTGTAAACCTGCGATTGTTGCTAATACTACGTTCTGTTTATTGTTGGAACCTAAAGATTTTGTACGGATATTCTTAATACCTGCTAATTCACACACGCTACGTGCAGGACCGCCGGCGATGATACCTGTACCTTCAGGAGCCTTCTTTAATAATACTGTTGCAGAACCGAATTTGCCTAAGAAATCATGTGTAACAGACTTATTCTCATCAAGAGCAACTGTTACTAAATTCTTAGTAGCGTCTTCTTTTCCTTTACGGATAGCTTCAGGAATTTCAGCTGCCTTACCTAAACCGGCACCTACATGTCCCTGACCATCTCCTACTACAACTAAAGCAGTGAAGCGGAAGTTACGACCACCCTTAACAACCTTAGTAACTCGTTTGATAGAAACAACTTTTTCGGTTAATTCCATGTTTGTTGTATCAATGATAGTATGTTTCATGTGATGTTCTCTCCCTTTCCTAGAATTCTAAGCCAGCTTCTCTTGCTGCTTCAGCTAATGCTTTGATCTTACCCTGGTATATAAAGCCGCCTCTATCAAAAACAACTTCTTTAATACCTTTTTCAATTGCTTTCTTAGCAATTACTGT
>JAGATU010000020.1 GCA_017621115.1 Lachnospiraceae bacterium | reverse complement strand
TGTTAATGCAAAATGCAGGAATTGTAACATCAAGAGAGGCTATCATGGAACGTGTATGGGGAACCGATTTTGAAGGGGAGTCCCGTACATTGGATATGCATATCAAGACACTGCGCCAGAAGTTAGGGTCTGCAGGAACCATGATAAAGACGATTCGAAATGTTGGATATATTATAGAATAGATAATGGCTGGCAGATTTGCCGGCCATTTTTTGCGTAAGCCGCTTGTATAGAAAAAGGGAGATGGGTTTATGAAAAGGAAACTCTATATTGTATTGGTTGAAATAGCATCTTTGGCGATTATTGCAACACTTGTATGTGTCAGTTTGATTTTTTATTTGGGATTTGAAAAACAGGTGTTGAGCGATTTGGAATTAACGACCCAGACATATACGATGTTGTCGACTGACCAAATAAAAGAAATGGAAAATAATGATTACTTAAAAAAGAATATCCGTGTTTCGATTATTACGCCGGAAGGAAATGTAATTTATGACAATAATGCGGATATTGGTGGGATGGATAACCATCTAAACAGAGAAGAAGTTGTAGAAGCCCTGGAGAAAGGCAGCGGTCAGGCAGTAAGAAAATCGACAACTTTGGAGAAAAGTTTGTATTATCATGCAGTATTGTTGGAAGATGGGAATGTTCTGAGGGCTGCAAGGGAAGTGAATAATATATTAAGTATCTTTTACACATCCATTCCGATACTCTTTTTGTTGGTTATAGTATTATTCCTTTTATGTGTGGCAGTTGCCGGATATTTTACCCGTAAGATTTTGGAACCGATTGAATATCTTGCAAACAATTTGAAGGAAAATAAACGTATTGAGACTTATAGTGAGTTAACCCCGTTTATGAATACTATTTATAAACAACATGAAGATATAATAAAAAGTGCCCGCATGCGACAGGACTTTACGGCAAATGTCAGCCATGAATTAAAAACGCCGCTGACTTCCATTTCGGGATATTCTGAGTTAATTGAGAACGGCATGGCTACGGATGATGATATCCGCCGTTTTGCCAAAGAGATTCATAAGAATTCGAGCCGTTTGTTAACTTTAATTAATGACATCATCCGTTTGTCCGAGCTGGATGCAAGCGATGTATCCCACACATTTGAGCCGATTAATCTTCATTCGATTGCCGAAACCTGTGTTAATATGCTTCAGATTAATGCAGAAAAGCATAATGTTACGCTTACTTTTGATGGCACACCGGCAGAGGTTATGTCAACTAAAGAGATGATGGAAGAATTGGTGTATAATCTTTGTGACAATGCCATCCGCTATAATAACGAGAATGGTACGGTCCATGTTTCGCTAAAAGAAGAAGCAAACAAGGTGGTATTGTCAGTAAAAGATACCGGAATCGGTATTCCAAAAGACCATCAGGAGAGAGTCTTTGAACGTTTTTACCGTGTTGATAAAAGCCGTTCCAAATCAACCGGAGGAACCGGATTGGGGCTTGCTATTGTAAAGCATATCGTTGTACAATCGAATGCGGAGATCGAATTGTATTCCGAAAAAGGAATAGGAACTGAGATTAAGATTATTTTTCCTAAGATAAAAGAGAAGGAATAAGTGTATGAAGGTCATTGAAGTATCGAAAGTTACAGAAACCATAAAAGAGATGTGCATAGAGGCTAATCATTTTTTGTCAGAGGATATGAAAGAGGCTCTGTACAATGCGCAGAAGGAGGAAGAGTCTGCGCTTGGAAAGCAGATACTGGGACAGCTTCAGGAGAATCTCAGTATCGCGGGCGAGGATATGATTCCGATTTGTCAGGATACGGGTATGGCGGTTATTTTTATGGAAATCGGACAGGACGTTCATTTTACGGGAGGAAGTCTTGAGGAAGCGATTAACGAAGGTGTCCGCAGGGGATATGTAGATGGATTTCTCCGTAAATCAGTGGTTGCCGACCCGTTAATCCGTGAAAATACCAAGGACAATACACCGGCTGTGATTCATTATGAAATGGTTCCGGGCGAAAACGTTACGATTACCCTTGCGCCAAAGGGATTTGGCAGTGAGAATATGAGCCGCGTGTTCATGTTAAAACCGGCAGACGGAATTGAGGGAGTGAAGGACGCGATTTTAACAGCGGTAAAGGATGCCGGACCAAATGCCTGCCCACCGATGGTAGTCGGAGTCGGAATTGGTGGTACTTTTGAAAAATGTGCACTTCTTGCCAAGAAAGCTTTGACAAGACCGGTAAATGAGCATTCGCCCATTCCGTATGTAAAAGAAATGGAAGAGGAACTTTTAGAGAAGATTAATAATAGTGGAATCGGGCCGGGAGGTCTTGGCGGAAGAACCACTGCTTTTGCGGTAAATATTAATACATATGCGACACATATTGCCGGACTTCCGGTGGCGGTTAATATCTGTTGCCATGTAAACCGTCATGCGGTGAGAACTTTATAAGTATAGATATTGTGTTTTAAAGAGCAAATAATAGCTTATCTTGTAGAAAAAACGAAAGAGTTTCTTCTATATATAATAGGAACAACCGGAGGAAAAATGGAACGACATATTTTGGTACCGATTAATAAGGAAGAATTGGCAGGGTTAAGGGCCGGCGATTATGTATATATTACCGGAACAATTTATACAGCCCGTGATGCTGCACATAAGAGAATGCAGGAGACTTTGGATAGGGGAGAACCCCTTCCGATTGAACTTGAGAACAATCTGATATACTATATGGGACCATCACCGGCAAGAGAGGGGAGGCCGATTGGATCGGCAGGACCCACAACAGCCAGCCGTATGGACAAATACGCGCCGCAACTTATGGATTTGGGTCTCGCAGGAATGATTGGTAAAGGAAAGCGCTCCAAGGCAGTTATGGATGCGATTGTGAGAAACGGCGCCGTGTATTTTGCGGCAGTCGGCGGAGCAGGAGCTCTTTTATCCAAATCCATTACAGTATCGGAAGTGGTAGCATATGATGATTTGGGGACCGAAGCCATCCGCAGGCTGGAGGTAAAAGATTTCCCGGTTATCGTAGTGGCTGACAAATATGGTAATAACTTGTATGAATCCGCGATAAAAGAATTTTGCAGAGAGGTATAGAGAATGAGAATTGCGTTAATGGTAATAAGGTTAATTTTATTGGTTCCATATTACTTTTTTGGAATTTGGTGGCATGGTGTCCGCAAGAATTACAATTTTGAGGAAGCATACCGCTTTGTGCAGAAGGTTGCAAGACATGCCTGCAAAGCCGGTCGTGTGAAGCTGGTGGCGGAAGGAATTGAAAATCTTCCAAAAGAAAACGGATTTATTATGTTCCCGAACCATCAGGGAATGTTTGATACATTAATCTTCCTTTCTACATGCGATATGCCGTTTACATTGGTTATCAAAAAAGAAGCAAGCAATATCATTTTATTAAAACAGGTTGTTGCAGCTCTGCGTGCACATGCGATTGACAGGGAAGACCTTCGTCAGTCCATGCAGGTTATTAAGGCCATGACACAGGACGTAAAAGAAGGGCGTAATGTTATTATTTTCCCAGAAGGTACCCGCAGCAAAATGGGCAATACCGTAGGAACCTTCAAAGGCGGCAGTTTTAAGAGTGCGACTATGGCCAAGTGTCCGATTGTTCCTTGTGCACTTGTTGACTCCTTCAAACCATTTGATGAAAACTCCATTAAGCCGGTTACCGTAAAGGTAAAATATATGGAACCGCTCTACTACGAAGACTATAAAGATATGAAGACAAGCGAGATTGCGGCACTGGTTCAGGAGAGAGTCCAGAACGAGATAAATAAAATGCTGGAATCCGAATAAAAAGCATTGACAAACAAAAAGTGCTTAGTTATAATAATTTTTGCGTCACTTCAAAAACGGCGCGAACTGAATATTGGTAGAGGTTATATTCAGACCAAGGAGAAATACTCAAGAGGCTGAAGAGGCGCCCCTGCTAAGGGTGTAGGTCGTTTGCGCGGCGCGAGGGTTCAAATCCCTCTTTCTCCGTTTCC
>JAGATU010000019.1 GCA_017621115.1 Lachnospiraceae bacterium | reverse complement strand
TCAAATACCTTCATACCGCCTACATGGAATCCGTCCTGCGAAAAATAAACACCACCATTTATCGCCTGTGCTACCGCATCCTTACCGCCGCAGGCAAGTACTCAAATCAGCATTGCCATACCTACAAGGATACAAACACATGCTGTTATTAAAAACGCTTTCATTCCTTTTCCCATATGCTTACACCCCTTTTCTCACAAATGGCTTTCTGATTAATTCTACCAAGCCCCTGAATAACGGCGGAATCACCTTTGTAACTACCCAGAATCCGAGAATAGCAATCAAAATACCGATACCTGCAACCAAAAGGGCCGCGCCGATTAATGCCACGCCGACAAGCGGTGTTGCAAAGAGTGTGGCGAATCCAGCCGCAACCATCGCAACTGCTGCTACAACCAGCGCTATACCCGTTACCAAAACTGCAAAAATAACTGCCGCAATCGCAACCAGAATACCAAATATCGTACCCACAATTCCGAGTAATATAGGTCCTAAAATCGGAAGTGCGAACAGACAAAGAATTAAAATAATAACCCAACCGCCTGTGCCGATACCGCCAAGTCCCTTGCGCTTATTAATCGTTGCCACTTCGTCTTTTACATCGTAATACGTGTTGGTATATCCGGTCTCGGAAAATTCTCCTTCTTCCTGCGCATTCTCGGAAAGTCCTGCCTTAATGGTCGCTGCCACTTTTTCAGGAGAACCAAGTGAGGAAATCACTTCTTCCTCATTTTCCGGACCCGCATCTTCAAAATATTCTTCATAATAGCTTAAGGCTTCCTCTTTTTCAGCCTCTGTAATATCAGCCAGTAACTCATCTAATCTGGCCATGAACGCCTTTCTACTCATTGACTGTTCCCCCTTTAAACATACTCGTAATCTTCTCAGAGTACCGTTTCCATTCATTCTCATACAAGGAAAGCTGGGCGCTTCCTCTCTCGGTAATCTTGTAATATCGCCTGTTTCGTCCGGCGCATTCCTGATCGTAAACCTCCAGGCATTCGTCCTTTTGCAGTCTTCGCAGTACCGGATACAGTGTGGATTCGGATAACTCGATTACCTGTCGCACTTCCTGCGTAATCTTGTATCCGTAAGTCCCTTTCGGTTCCCTGGAAACAACTGCCAGCACTATTGCATCCAGCAGTGCCGCACCTGTATTAAAAACCATGTTGTGCCTCCTTTTTACTTACGTCATTCCGTTATTTTTCTTCATAAGGTTTATAGTTAAGCGGTGTCTTGCAACCATGCCTTTTTGCCATAAAATCAAACATCAGCTTCTGCGCTTTTGAACCGAAGCGGTTAAAAGAACGGATTTCTTTTTCGGAAAAATATTCGGGCTTTGCAAATTCGGTTGCCGTCTCTTTTTCAAAACATCCCTTATCAGCAAAAACCTCGCCCATCGCCTCGTACGGTAAAAGCATGCCCTCACCTGCCTTATCAGGCAACCACGCAGGAGCAAAATTATTACCCTTAATCAATGTGCCGTTGTATTCGCAGTTAAAATACGCCGGTAATTTCTCAAGGTAGGCTTCCCCACATCTAAGCTGACAGCCTTCTGCAAATCCGCCCTGCAAAATAAAGGACATCTTCGTGCCCGCCTCTGCTTTCGGCTCCAAGTCTTCCAAAAACTCCAACATAATTCCCGGAATATTCTCCACATAGAGCGGAATCGCAAACAGGATATTGTCGTTGTTCTTAAAAGCCTCCTTGGCGTCCGCCCACTGCTTTCTGTCAGATAAATGCCAAACTTCTGCGGTATTGCCTTCTTTCATAAATCCACGCAGAAAAATCTTAATAATCTTCGCGGTGTTGCTCTTTTCCTCAATTCGGGGGCTTGCGTTAATAATCACTAAATGCATATCAAAATCCCCCTTCCTTCTTCTACCGGATACACACCGAGTGAAGTACTCTCAAAATTGACTGTCACGCGCTCCATCCATCTGTCCAAATATTCCCTGTCGCCTTCGCCGACATAAATGAGTCCCATATTCGGGCGCACATCATAACGCGGCACATGGCGCATCTGACCATCCACGAACTGCAGATACATCGTCGCAATCGGAAGAATACGGTCCAACAGATTCTTCATCTTATAAGAAACAAAACCAAACTTCGTATCCGCGATGAAAATAATCTTGTCATGCTTCAAAATCTTCTTAAAAACAATCTCGTAATCGTCCTTAATCGTGCAAATCCCCGGTGTCTTCAGCCAGCAGTAATTACAACCGATGCAATGTGATATGTTCATATTGCCTGTGTAAACCACTTCACTGCCCTCAGACTTTGCACAAATCTCATCCTGCAGATTCAGCACTTCCAGTGGCACATTCTGCAGTGTGTTCAGTATGAGTACACTCATATTCAATTCCCCTTTTACTTTAGTATGTATTATTTGTTTTTATAATATTATATGGCGTATAATATTGTTCGATGTTCATACTATACGACGTATAATATTGTTTGTCAATAAATATTTTATAAAAAATTTGTGAAATA
>JAGATU010000018.1 GCA_017621115.1 Lachnospiraceae bacterium | reverse complement strand
CGTGACAAATAGAGGTTAGAGAGTAGAGGACAAAGACATGTTTCTTGAAAGAATTGAAAAACCAAACGATATAAAAAGAATTCCCAAAGAATACTACGGCGATTTGGCCCAGGAGATCCGCGAATTCTTAATTGAAAAAATCAGTGTGGCCGGTGGTCATTTGGGCGCCAATTTAGGTGCGGTGGAACTTACTATGGCTTTGCATTTGTGCATGAATTTCCCGGAGGATAAACTGATCTGGGACGTAGGTCACCAGTCTTATACCCATAAGATTCTTACCGGCCGTAAGGACGGTTTTGATACCTTGCGCAAATTTAAGGGTATGAGCGGTTTTCCCAAGACTGTAGAAAGTGATTGCGACTGTTTTAATACGGGACACAGTTCGACTTCCATTTCAGCAGGTCTTGGTATGGCAATGGCAAGAACTTTGCAGGGAAAGAATAATACCATTGTTTCCGTAATCGGTGACGGTGCGTTAACCGGTGGTATGGCTTATGAAGCGCTTAATAATGCGGCAAAGGCGGATACTAATTTTATCATTGTATTAAATGACAATAATATGTCTATTTCAGAGCCTGTAGGCGGTGTTTCCCAGTATTTGAACAGCATCCGTACTACAGAAGCCTATATCGATTTAAAAGACAGCGTAAAAGACAGATTGCGTCAGATGCCCCGCGGTAAAAATATGATTCACGGCATTCAGCGTGTGAAGAGTACTTTCAAGCAGATGGTAATTCCCGGCATGTTATTTGAAGATATGGGTCTGACCTATTTAGGACCCGTGGACGGTCACAATATTGCAGATATGGTTCGAGTGTTCAAAGAGGCTAAAAGATGCAAGGAACCTGTGCTTGTGCATGTTATGACCCATAAGGGTAAGGGATATGCGCCGGCAGAAAGACATCCCGCACGTTTCCATGGAGCAGAGCCTTTTGAAATTGAAACCGGTTTGCCTGCTTCTAAGAGAACCAAGCCTAATTATACGGATATTTTCTCTACCGTTATGTGTAAAATGGGTGCAAGAAACGAGAAGGTGGTGGCTATTACCGCAGCAATGCCTGATGGTACCGGCTTAAAGCGTTTCCGCAATATGTATCCTGACAGATTTTTTGACGTGGGAATTGCGGAAGAACATGCTGTAACGTTTGCGGCAGGTCTTGCGGCAGGCGGTTTGCGACCGATTGTAGCAATTTATTCTTCTTTCCTGCAGAGAGCTTATGACCAGATTTTACATGATGTCTGTCTTCAGAAATTGCCGGTTGTATTTGCAATTGACAGAGCCGGATTGGTAGGTAGTGACGGTGAAACCCATCAGGGTGTATTTGACTTATCATTTTTATCATCCATTCCTAATTTGACCATTATGGCGCCCAAGAATAAATGGGAGCTTTCTGATATGTTGAAATTTGCGATTGCGTTCGATGGGCCTATTGCAGTGCGCTATCCCAGAGGACAGGCTTATGAAGGCTTGTATGAGAACCGTGCAGCGGTGGAACTTGGTAAATCCGAATGGATTTATGAAGAAAAAGACATTGCAATTTTTGCAGTAGGAAGTATGGTGAAGACCGCAGTAGATGTTCATTCCAAGTTAAAAGACGAAGGATTAAACTGCAGTTTGAATAACGGACGTTTCATAAAACCCATTGATGAGGAAGCACTGAAAAAAGCAGCCGAGAACCATCAGTTGATTGTTACTATGGAAGAGAATGTGGCAAGTGGCGGCTACGGTGAGAAGGTACGTGAGTATCTTGCCGGTATCAAGGGGGATTGTAAGGTTTTATCTATTGCGATTCCTGATAAATTTGTGGAACACGGCAGTGTGGATCAGTTATACAAAGAAATCGGCATGGATGCGGATTCCGTAGTGGCACGTATTAAGGAATGTCTGTAGGAATTTGCAGTATTACGTAGGAATACGTTTTATAGAATGAATAATCGTTTGAGCAAACGATTTAACAGGAAGGTATTGTAATGAAGGTACGGTTAGATGTACTGGTTGTGAAAAAGGGCTTAGCCGAGTCCAGGGAAAAAGCAAAAGCATATATTATGTCCGGTATTGTCTATGTAAACGGACAAAAAGAAGACAAAGCAGGCGATTTGTTTGAGGAAGAAACGGCTAAAGTCGAAGTGCGCGGCGCAACCTTGCGTTATGTCAGTCGCGGTGGCTTGAAGCTTGAAAAGGCAGTTGAGAAGCATCAGCTTTCTTTCGAAAATATGGTTTGTATGGATATTGGAGCTTCTACCGGTGGTTTTACGGATTGTATGTTACAAAACGGCGCATCTAAGGTTTATGCCGTAGATGTAGGACATGGCCAGCTTGCATGGAAACTTCGCAATGATGAGCGCGTGGTTTGTATGGAGAAGACCAATTTTCGTTATATGGTAAGAGACGATATTCAGGATGACTTGGATTTTGCTTCCGTGGATGTATCTTTTATCTCTTTGCAGAAAATTCTCCCACCGGCATATAACTTATTAAAGCCCGGCGGACGTATGGTATGCTTAATTAAGCCCCAGTTTGAGACGACCAAAGAAAAGGTCGGCAAGAAGGGTGTTGTAAGAGAGCCGTCCGTACATAAAGAAGTAGTGGAAAATGTTTCCAAAATCATTATGAATATCGGCTTTGATATTCTGGATTTGGATTATTCGCCGATTCGCGGACCGGAAGGCAATATTGAATATCTGGCTTATATTCAGAAACCTATGGATGCACCGGGTGCGGGAACGCTTTCGGCAGAAGATATTTTAAATAAAAGTGTTGTAGCGCAGGACACTGTAGAATTATCCAAGGAAATGATGGATAGAATCAATGAAATTGTATCGAAATCCCACGAAACGTTGTAGAGATTTGTTAAAGAATAGAAGAGATATAAAGAAATTAAAAAGATACTAATAGATATAAAT
>JAGATU010000017.1 GCA_017621115.1 Lachnospiraceae bacterium | reverse complement strand
AGTTGAAGTGATTGCAAAAGCACTTGTTGACAATCCGGACGAAGTTGTTGTTACGGAAAAAAGCGAAGGCAAGAATGTCACAGTAGAACTTCATGTTGCCGCTTCCGATATGGGTAAAGTAATCGGTAAACAGGGCAGAATCGCAAAAGCAATCCGTTCTGTTGTAAAAGCAGCTTCATTAAACGACAATAAGAGAGTAGATGTTGATATTCGATAGTTTGCTTTAATAAGGGTTGTCTTTGGACAGCCCTTTATTTTTTCTGTTTTACTGACAAAAACAGAAATACAGGAGAGTTATATGGAAGATTTATTACAGGTTGGTGCCATTACCTCTACACATGGAGTGCGTGGCGAAGTTAAGGTTTTTCCGACAACGGATGATGCAAAGCGCTTCAGTAAATTAAAAGAAGTCGAAATGGAAACCAAAGAGGGCACAACAACTTTGCATATTAAGGGTGTAAAATATTTCAAACAATTTGTTATTTTGAAATTTGAAGAATACGATTCATTGAATGAAGTGGAAAGTATCAAAGGCAGAAAATTATTTGTAACCCGTAAAAATGCAGTTAAATTGCAAAAGAATGAATATTTTATCGCTGATTTAATCGGTATGAAAGCGGTGGATGAAGAAAAAGGCCTTGAGGGAACCGTAGAAGATGTTATACAGACAGGAGCTAATGATGTCTATGACATTACATTAACAGACGGAAGAAACCTTTTACTTCCGGCAATCAAGGACTGTGTTTTAAATGTAGATATGGATAAACAGGTCATTTCCATTCATATTTTAGAGGGGTTATTGGATTAATGAATTTTCATATACTGACATTATTTCCGGATATGGTTAGAGATGGGCTTCATACCAGCATATTGGGAAGAGCCGCAGAAAACGGCCATATTAGCATGAATGTTGTAAATATCAGGGATTATACGTTGGATAAGCATAAAAAGGTGGACGATTATCCATATGGCGGCGGTGCGGGGATGCTGATGCAGGCACAGCCGGTTTATGATGCGCATAAGGCAGTTTGTGACGGAAAGAAAATCCGCACGGTTTATGTTACACCACAGGGGGCTGTTTTTAACCAGAAAATGGCTGTTGAATTTGCAAAGGAAGAAGATTTGATTATTCTTTGCGGTCATTATGAAGGAATTGATGAAAGAGTTCTAGAGGAAGTTGTTACAGACTATGTGTCCATTGGTGATTATGTGTTAACCGGTGGGGAATTGGCAGCTATGGTAATGGTGGATGCGATTTCTCGTATGGTACCGGGAGTGCTTAGTAATGAGGATTCCGGTGTGATGGAAAGCTTTTATGATGATTTGCTGGAGTATCCGCAGTATTCCAGACCGGAAGTTTGGAATGATAAAAAAGTTCCCGAGGTACTTCTTAGCGGTCATCACAAAAATATAGAAAAATGGCGCCTGGAGCAGTCCATTCTAAGGACGAAAGAGAGACGTCCTGATTTATATGAAAAATACCTTGCAAATCATCAGTAGATGTGATATATTATTTGAGTCGCGTAAAAATAGATGGTCCTCTGTTACAATTGTATTAAGAACATCCATTAAAAAAGGAGAATAGACATGAACGAAATTATTAAGAGCATTGAAGCAGAACAGTTGAAAGCAGAAGTACCTGTATTTCACGTAGGTGACACTGTAAAAGTTTATGGTAAGATCAAAGAAGGTAACCGTGAAAGAACTCAGGTTTTCGAAGGAACAGTTCTTAAGAGACAGGGTGGAAGCAACAGAGAAACTTTCACAGTTAGAAAGACTTCTAACGGCGTTGGCGTAGAAAAGACTTGGCCATTACACTCTCCAAACGTTGAGAAAATCGAAGTAGTACGTCGTGGTAAAGTAAGAAGAGCAAAACTTACTTACTTAAGACAGCGTGTTGGTAAGAAGGCTAAAGTTAAAGAACTCGTTAAATAATTTTGTGAAATTGAGCTGTAAGCCATTTGGTTTACGGCTCATTTTTTTTTTGATGCATATTTATTCTATCAGTGGTATACTAAATTAGCGATATTATGATTTGTTGAATAAATCGAATGGGTGAATACTATGAGACGACGCAGAAAAAAAGGGTTATCTTTTTATCATAGACGGAAAAAAGTTTCTTCAGATACCATGAAGGAAGTCGGTAACTATATATTTGGTATTGTAATGGCTGTATTTATTGCTTTTTTTCTTGTTTACAGTTTTGGAATCAGGACAAGCGTAATCGGTGTTTCCATGGAGAATACGCTATATAACGGACAGACTGTTTTGGTTAATCAGATAGCTTATTTATTGTTTCCGCCCAAAGCCGGTGATGTAATTGTTTTTTTGCCGAATGGGAATATTAATACACATTACTATATTAAGCGTGTGGTTGCTACTCCGGGAGATACCGTTGAATTTAAAGACGGAAGACTCTATGTAAACGGAATAATGGAAGAAAACGAAGCGTACGATAAGGTGGCTGATCCCGGAATTGCAGAAGAACCGATTCTGGTAGGAGTTGATGAATTTTTTGTTCTGGGTGACAACCGTAATAACAGTGAAGATTCCCGCTCGGGTAATATCGGAATGGTAAAGCGTAATCAGATTGAAGGGAAAGCGTGGTTCCATTTTGCTCATGGAGAAGAAGGAATCGGACTGATTCATTAAGAAAAGGATGTAAGATATGAACTATCAGTGGTATCCCGGTCATATGACAAAAGCAAAGCGTATGATGCAGGAAGACATTAAATTAATAGACTTAATTATTGAACTTGTGGATGCGAGAACGCCGCTTAGCAGCCGTAATCCGGATATTGATGAACTTGGCAAGAATAAATCCAGAATGATTCTTCTGAACAAGTCGGATTTGGCGGACCCGCAGGCGACCAAGCAGTGGATGGAATATTTTAGTGCAAAAGGAATTGAGACGGTAGAAGTAAATGCCAGAAACGGCAATGGGCTTAAGAATATACAGGCGGCTGTTGCCAAAGCATGTGCGGCTAAGATAGAGAGAGACCGTAAGCGTGGTATCCTCAATCGTCCGGTAAGGGCGATGGTTGTCGGAATTCCGAATGTCGGCAAATCTACATTTATTAATTCTTATGCTAAAAAAGCCTGTACCAAAACCGGTAATAAACCCGGTGTAACAAAGGGTAAGCAGTGGATTAAATTGAATAAAACATTGGAACTTTTGGACACACCGGGCATTCTGTGGCCGAAATTTGAAGATAATCTGATTGGTATGCGCCTTGCTTTTATCGGTTCCATTAATGACCAGATTCTTTATTCGGAAGAACTTGCAGCTGATTTTATTAAGTATTTGGATACCTGTTATCCGGACAGTATCAGTAGTTATTATGGATTTGAAAAAACAGACGATCCATATAAAACACTGGAAGAAATAGCGCGTGTCAGAAGATGTCTCGGTAAAAATGAGACACTGGACATTAAGAAAGCGTCCATGATTTTGATGGATGATTTCAGAAGCGGTAAAATAGGCCGTATTACTTTGGAATTACCGGAGGTTTAGGAATGAAAAAGTTTTTAAAAGAAGTATTAAGCAGTAGTTTATATATTTTTACAGTATTATTGCTTACGTTTCTGGTTGTAAAGTATGTTATGGTCAGAACCGAGGTTATCGGTCCTTCCATGCAACCGACCCTGTACAGTAAGGATAACCTAATGGTGGAAAAATTATCATACCGTTTTGGGGAACCGGAGCGTTTTGATGTTATTGTTTTTCCTTTCCAATATGCCGAAAAGACATATTATATTAAGAGAATTATCGGATTACCGGGAGAAACAATCCAAATCGATGATACCGGAACCATTTATATTAATGGTGAAGTGTTAAATGAGAACTACGGGAAAGAGACCATTAAGAATCCGGGAATCGCCGCAGAACCGATTCATCTTGGTCAGAATGAATATTTTGTACTCGGTGATAACCGTAATGACAGTTCTGACAGTAGGGATCCGAGTGTTGGCAATGTATACCGTAAGGACATTATCGGTAGGGCATGGTTCCGTTTCTGGCCGGAGTTTAATAAAGTGGAATAGTGGATTTACGATACAATGATGGGATAAGGTATGAGTATGGCATATTCATTAGCAGAAATAAAAAAGATATTAACGGAAAGTCCGGTTGATAAGATACCGGAGACCATAGAATTGTTCCGTGACGATACAAGAACATCGGTTATTAAAGAGTTGGAAAAAGCTAACGGGCGTTTTAAAAAGTATCAGGATGAACTTGCAAGAATCTATGCCATTTCCGAATACGAGAGAAAATATGGCGATTATACATATATATGCGGAATTGATGAGGTTGGCAGGGGACCGCTTGCGGGTCCTGTAGTTGCCGGAGCAGTTATTTTACCAAAGAATTGCGATATTTTGTATATTAACGATTCCAAGAAGCTTTCCGAAAAGAAAAGGGAAGAGTTATACGATATCATTATGGAAAAAGCAGTTGCTACCGGAATCGGTTATGCAAGTGTAGAACGTATTGATGAGATAAATATTTTACAGGCTACGTTTGAAGCCATGCGGGATGCTATCAGTAAATTAGGGGTTTTGCCCGATATATTATTAAATGATGCGGTTACCATTCCTAAGGTTACTATTCCGCAGGTTTCGATTATAAAAGGTGATGCCAAGAGTATTTCCATCGGTGCGGCAAGTATTATTGCCAAAGTTACAAGGGACAGACTTATGGTGGATTATGACAAGGTTTTCCCGGAGTATGGTTTTGCATCAAACAAAGGATATGGTTCGTCGCAGCATATTGAAGCAATTAAAAAATACGGACCTTGTCCGATTCACAGAAAAACTTTTATCGGTAATTTCATCTAAGAAAAAGAGGCATAAATGGCAATTGATTTACTGAACCGTTTTGCGGCAAAGCAAGTGAATACGACAGCAAATGTACAGGGCAATACAACAGCCGTAAGCGAATCGGCAGAAGCTGCCCGCATTATCAGGAGTGTTTATGCCCTTAAGGCCGGGGATTCCCTGCAGGGTGAGTTGATATCTGCTAAAGGCAACGAAATCAGTCTTTTGCTTGGAGAATCGGTTACGCTTAGTGCCAGACTTGACAGGGAGTTATCCTTATCACCCGGACAGATTATGACTTTTACGGTTAATGCCAATAACCACGGCAAATTATCCCTAACACCGCTTTTTGCCAATACAGGCATGGAACAGAATGCGATAAAGGCTTTGGATGCGGCATCCATTCCTGTTACGGATAAGACCCTTGCGATGGCAGAGGAATTAATGAAACAGGGAATGCCGATTAATAAACAGACATTAAGTACGGTATTTCGTCAGATGGGTATGTATCCCGATGCAAATGTGTCCGACCTTGTTATGCTTAATAAGATGAATATTCCGGTTAATGCTGAGAATTTATCCATGATGCGTTTGTATCAGACAAATGAGCAGTATCTGTTTTCGGATTTGCAGGGGCTGAGTACACAAATGACAGAGTTCCTTGTTGAAATGGCGAATTCTGCGCAGACAGACGGCGTTAATGCGTTTGTAAGAGGATTTATACAGATATTTGCAGGGAATGGTTTCGGTACTGAAACGGGCGAGGTGAATACACAGTCATCTTCAGACGGAGCAGGCATGAATCATACTGAGAATCCGTCTATTGCAGGACAGAGTACAAATGCTGATGCCATAACTGCTTCTTTTAACAGTGATAATATAGCGACGGATGGGAACATAAATCCTGCAGACCGGGGAACGATTATACAGCAGGAGATACAACAGCCCGGTACGGAAGCAGAACTTATGAAATTGTTAAGCAGGGAGTCCCTACAGACCCAGGAAGGCATGGAACTCTTAAACAAGAGCCTGTTTTCCATGTTGAAAGAACAACTGCTTATGAAACCTGAGAATATGGATTCAAAAGAGTATGTGCGTAAATTTTACGAGCGTTTGGATGAGCAAATAGGCAAATTGCAGGATCTTGTAAAAGCAACCGGCAAGGAGGATTCAGCACTTAATAAGGAAGTATCTACGGTTAAGAGTAATATACAGTTTATGAACCAGATTAATGAATTGTATCACTATGTACAGCTTCCGATTAAGATGAATGACGGCCATACAAACGGTGATTTATATGTGTACAAACGTAAAAATGCCAAAACGGATGAGAATGGTAAATTAACGGCTCTTTTACACCTGTCCATGCCAACACTCGGTAATATGGATGTTTTTCTTTCGCTTGAAGAGGGTAAGTTAAGTACCAGATTTTGTCTTGAAAAAGAAGAGATGATAGATTTCATTGAAGCTAATATTGACAGATTAAATGAACGTCTTATAAAGAAAGGGTATCAGGTACAGACCGCAGTAACTTCAGGTGCAAAAGAAGAAAAAACGGTAATTGAGCATATTATGGAGAATGAATTGCCGATACCGGTTATGACTTCCCAATCATTTGATGCCAGATGTTAGAGAATAAGGAGCAGGAATTGGATAGATTAGTAAAAAAAGAAAAAATAAAAAGCGCGGTTGCGCTCGAATACGATCCAAGTGATGAAGCTCCTAAGATTGTTGCAACCGGAAAGGGAATTCTTGCTGAAAAGATTATTGAGAAGGCTAAGGAATCCAATGTTCCGATTCATCAGGATTCCAAACTCGCAGGTACTTTATCTAAATTGGAAATCGGAGATATGATACCGCCGGAACTCTATGAAGCGGTTGCAGAAGTACTTATCTTTGTGGATGCCATGGAGAAAATTAAGAGTAAAATGTAGCGAAGCGTCATGCAAAACCGATTATGCCTTTGGAGAGAAGCAGAAAGGATTTTGTGAATAAACGAAGTATCGGAACTTTTTATGAAGAACGCGCATGCGAATTTCTTCAGGAGCAGGGAATAATTATTTTAAAGAGAAATTTCCGTTGTAAACAGGGAGAGATTGATATTATCGGTAAAGACGGAAACTGCATTGTGTTTTTTGAAGTAAAATACCGTAGTTGTGATAATTATGGGCATGCTTTGCTTGCCGTTGATACTAAAAAGCAGAACAGAATCTGCCGATGTGCGACAATTTTTTGCATGCAAAACAGATGGGTGAGAGAATTCAGATATGATGTAATCGGGATTTCAGATACAAAGATTGAGTGGATAAAGGATGCTTTTTGCCATAGAGGATATGGATTTTATTAAGATTGGAATGTTTGGAGGAAGAGGTTTAATATGGATTTTAAACGTAAAGTGAGCCAAACACCGACACTGGATATGGAGAAGAATGGGATACGATACCTGCAATTTCCGGCTTTGTCAGCGCCGGGAGTGTGCAGGCATTTATTTTCTACCCGTATCGGCGGTGTCAGTGAAGGAGATTTGGGAAGTATGAATCTTTCCTATACACGTGGCGATAAAAAAGAAAATGTCGATGAAAATTTCAGGCGAATTGCGGATATAATTGGATGTGAACCGGATGATTTTGTATTATCCCATCAGACACATACAACCAATGTCAGGGTTGTAACAGAGGCTGATAGGGGAAAAGGTCTTACAAGGGAGCGTGATTATGAAGATGTAGATGGTTTGATTACTAATGTGCCGGGAATTGTGCTTTCTACATTTTATGCTGACTGTGTTCCTTTATATTTTCTGGATCCCGTAAAAAAGGCGATAGGTCTTTCTCATTCCGGATGGCGCGGAACCGTTAATAAGATGGGAAAAGTTACGGTTGATAAGATGATAAAAGAGTATGGTAGCGAACCGAAGGATATAATTGCTGTAATAGGACCATCCATATGCGTAGATTGTTACGAGGTAAGTATGGATGTTGCACAGGAGTTTATGACAGCTTTTGCAGGCGCAGATAATCTGGACAAAATTGTAATTCCCAAGAATGAGGAAAAAGCCATGCTGGATTTGTGGCAAGCGAATTATGCTGTATTAATGGAAGCCGGAATATTAAAAGAGAATATTACTTTACCGGATTTGTGCACCTCTTGTAATAAGGAATTACTTTTTTCGCATCGTGCAAGCAATGGGAAAAGAGGAAATTTAGGAGCTTTTTTGGTACTGAATTAAGAAAATGTTAATAAAATGACAGTTTTACCTTAATAAAACTATGTTTTACTTAGAATATGCAAAAGGAGAAATCATTTTAAATAATGATTGGGGTGAAAGAATATGACTAATATTTTAGTATGTGATGATGATAAGGAAATTGTTGATGCGATAGAGATTTATCTGATGCAGGAAGGTTTTGGCATTGTAAAGGCATATGACGGTGAAGAAGCGATTGAACAGCTTAAGAAAAATGATATTAAACTTATGATTATCGATATTATGATGCCTAAGCTTGACGGAATCCGTGCCACAATGAAAATTCGTGAGTACAGCAGTATTCCGATTTTGTTCTTATCTGCCAAATCGCAGGATACGGATAAAATTTTGGGACTTAATATCGGAGCGGATGATTATATTACAAAGCCATTTAATCCGCTTGAATTAATTGCAAGAGTTAAGAGTCATCTTCGGCGTTACACCAAGCTTGGTAATGAGGTGGAAAGCGATGAGAATATATACAGCGCCGGTGGCCTTTCCATTAATGATGAGACCAAGGAAGTAACGGTGGATGGTGAACTCGTTAAATTAACCCCCATTGAATATAATATTTTACTTTTGCTTGTAAAAAATCAGGGACGTGTATTTTCCATCGATCAGATTTATGAAAATATTTGGGAAGAAGAAGCTATCGGAGCAGACAATACGGTAGCGGTACATATACGTCATATCCGTGAAAAGATAGAGATTAATCCCAAGGAGCCCCGCTATTTGAAGGTTGTATGGGGAGTCGGATACAAAATTGAAAAACAGTAAATGAGAGGTACGTAAATGAAGGCAAAGACAGGAAGAGGTTTGAGGAAAATGGTAATATGGCTGAATCGGATATCAGCAGTAACAATAGCGGTAAGCATTGTTTTTATGCTGGCTTCTTCGGTTATTTCGCCTGCAGAAGAAAATAGGACATATACCTACTATAAGACACCGATAGAACGCGGTCAGACTGCGTTTGAGGATACGGCTTTATTTACACAGATTTTGGAAAAGGAATTGGAAGATATTACCAGAATGTGTGTAATCCGTAACCAAATGGAAACCAATGGTGTATATGATGGGGATAAGATTATTGATATTACCGCTTTTGCCAACCGTGATGAAGTGATAACGGATGATACGGAAGTGACGGCGGAGTATTATCTGGATGATTTGATTAAATGGGGGAATTATGGTTTTGCTTTTGAAACCATCGGTAACAGAAGTGAATTGTATGACCGTTATAAGACAACAGAAGGCAAAGAATTGGAAGAGTACGCGTCTAATAACTCCGAATACAAGACTCTTGTTACCAATTTACAGATTGCGTCTTCGGAATTATTCCAGAATTATACCGAGTACACTAAGTATTTAAAGGAATATGGAAAAGGCAATACGAATCTTGTATTCTGTTACCGTTTTGTTGAAAACGGAAAGCCTGTATATTATACAAATGCGGATGCTGATTTTAAGGCAATGAAAGCGGATGACATCAGCGCGATGTTTTCTAAGTTTACCAAGTTTATTGCTTATAATCCCGATAAAATGCAGATTAGTACCAATACCGGTCTGAATGCACAGAATTTAAGAAGTATTCTTACCCAGTATGAATATTCGTTCCAGGACGATTCACGCTTATGGGTGGGTATTAATAATACTTATTCCAATGCGGATATTTTTAAAACTGCTGCGGATATGTACAATCAGAATGATCCGTTTTTCCTTATATGGGTAATTACTGCAATTGTAGCGGCCATAATTTTTGTTATGACTTTTGTGTTTATGACTAAGATAGAAAAAGTGGTTGTATTTGAAGGCAAAAAAGCAGGCCGTATGGAAAGAAATGACCGTATTGGAATCGAATTGTATATTATTGCCTGGATATTAGCCGGTGCTGCATTTGTTATAGCATTACGGGAATTCAGCTATTATCTTCCGGTTAAGAATGAACAGGTATATACATCTGCTGCGGCATTTGGTGTTTTCATTTTAATATTCCATATTATATTTACGGCATTGTATTTATGCGGTATCCGTAAAATAAGAACAGGAAGATTATTTAAGGATTCCATTTTTGTTTGGTTATTTAAGAAGATTAAACAGGGAGCACTGGAAACTTATGATAACGGACATCTGGTAAGCCGGACATGGTTGCCGTATCTGTTATTCCTCTGTTTGAACCTTGTATTGGTGCTTTGGGATGTAAAAGGTATTCTGATTGCCTTTATATTTGATATGATCGTCGGAACCTGGCTTTTTATGGAGACAAAATCCCGTACGGATATTGTGGACGGTATTGAGAAGATTAAAGGCGGAGATTTTGCACATAAGATTGATACGGCACATTTGCATGGTGACAATCTGATTCTTGCAAAGTCTGTTAACAGTATTGGTGATTCCATTCACAAAGCAGTTGAGACCAGCATGAAGGATGAGAAGATGAAAGCGGATCTTATTACCAATGTTTCGCATGATATCAAGACACCGTTAACATCCATTATTAATTATGTGGATTTCCTGAAACGCGAGAATATTGCAGATGAGAAGATTCGAGGCTATATTCAGGTATTGGACACCAAATCCCAGCGATTAAAGCAACTTACCGATGATTTGGTTGAAGCATCCAAGATTTCTTCCGGAAATATTTCGATTCAGAAGGAAAGAATTAATTTTGTAGAATTTATCAATCAGGTATTTGGTGAATTTGCAGAGAAATTTGACAGCAGAGGACTGAAACTGGTTAAGAACCTTCCGGCTAATCCGGTTTATATTAAAGTGGACAGCCGACATATTTTCCGAGTTATTGAAAACTTATACAATAATATTTACAAATATGCTCTTGAAGGAACCAGAGTGTATTTAAACATGGATACTTTCGTAGAAGAAAGTACAAAGAAAGCAAGAGTATACCTTGCAATCAAGAATATTTCCGCACAACCGTTGAATGTAAGTGCAGAAGAACTTACCGAACGTTTTGTTCAGGGAGATGAAGCAAGAGCAAGTGAAGGAAGCGGTCTGGGCCTCTCCATCGCCAAAAATCTCACGAAATCACTTGGTGGTGACTTCGATCTTCAACTTGATGGTGATCTCTTCAAAGTTACATTAACCTTTGATGTTTACAAATAAAAAGTCTGTATACTTTTCTAAAAATGTTCCCCCTCCGACAGCCTTAGGACACGTCGGCCGAGGAGGGGGACATTTTTTATGAATTTTATACAGACTTTTTATTTGTAATACTTGACAAAGTTTAGTAGAATACTTCATGGAGGAATAGCCATGAAGAAGAATGAGCATGTAGTGAAGGATATCGTTCCTGGAAGTATTGCGGAAGAGTTGGAAATTGAACCGGGCGATATTTTACTTAAAATAAATGATGAAGTGATAGAAGATATCTTTGATTATCAGTATTATTGCGAAGATGAATATATTGTTGTGACAATTCAAAAACCCGATGGCGAAGAATGGGAACTTGAAATCGAAAAAGATGAGGACGAAGATTTGGGTATTGTTTTTGAAAACGGTTTGATGGATGATTACCGTTCCTGCCATAACAAATGTATTTTCTGTTTTATAGACCAGATGCCAAAAGGTATGAGAGAGACGCTGTACTTTAAAGATGATGATGCACGTCTGTCATTTTTGCAGGGGAATTATATTACGCTTACCAATATGTCAGATCATGACATTGACAAGGTAATTAAGTATCGTTTATCGCCGATTAATATTTCTTTCCAGACAACGAATCCTGAACTCAGATGCAAAATGTTAAACAACCGATTTGCAGGAGAAGCACTTAATAAAGTAAAGAAGTTTTATGATGCCGGCATTGAGATGAACGGTCAGATTGTTCTTTGCAAGGATGTAAATGATGGTGATGAGTTGGAGCGCAGTTTACAGGATTTGTATGGCTATTTGCCGCATTTAAAGAGTGTTTCGATTGTTCCGGTAGGTTTATCCAAGTATCGGGAAGGATTATATCCGTTAGAACCATTTGATAAGAAAGATGCGGAGATTTTAATAGATACGGTTGAAAGATGGCAGCAAAAGGCCATGGAAGAGTACGGACTTCATTTTGTACATGCATCCGATGAGTGGTATATTCTTGCAGACCGTGATATGCCGGATGAAGAATCATACGATGGATATCTGCAATTGGAAAACGGTGTCGGTATGTTAAGGCTTATGATTAACGAGTTTGATGATGCATTGAATGAAGCCTGTAATAAGAAAGTAAAAGGTTTTGTACCTGTTAAAGAGAAGGTCTCACTTATCACCGGTAAACTGGCATATCCGTATATTTTACAAATGGCAAAACGGCTTATGAAAGAATTCCCTGAAAAGGAGATTCAGGTGTTCCCAATCCGTAATGAGTTTTTTGGCGAGATGATAACGGTAAGCGGACTCTTAACAGGACAGGATATTATAAAGCAATGTAAAGATGTGGATTTGGGAGAACGTCTTATGCTTCCGGAGAATCTTCTCCGAAGCGGAGAGATTGTACTTTTGGATGATATTACCACAATTGATATCCAAAATTCTTTACAAGTTGAGGTAGATATTGTAAAATCAAGCGGATATGGATTTTTAGAGTCCATTTTGTATCATAATTGTACCAAATAGGTTTTGAGTATTAGAAAGGTATGGAAACTTAAATGGCAAAGAAAAAAATAAAGCCGATAGTTGCAGTTGTGGGAAGACCAAATGTAGGTAAATCCACATTGTTTAACGCATTGGCAGGAGATAAAATTGCAATAGTAAAAGATACACCGGGTATAACAAGAGACAGAATTTATGCGGATGTTAACTGGCTTGATTATGCTTTTACTTTGATTGATACAGGTGGTATTGAACCGGACAGTTCGGATGTGATTTTGTCGCAGATGAGAGACCAGGCACAGATTGCCATTGATACGGCAGATGTAATTCTGTTTATTGTAGATGTAAAGCAGGGACTTGTGGATTCGGATATGAAAGTAGCAGATATGCTCCGTAAATCCCGAAAACCGGTTTTACTTGTCGTAAATAAAGTAGATGATTTTAATAAGTTTTTAATTGATACTTATGAATTCTACAATTTGGGAATTGGCGATCCGATTCCTGTTTCTGCAGCAAACCGACTTGGTATCGGTGATATGCTGGATAAAGTCGTTGAATATTTCCCGCAGGAAAATGAACTGGAGGAAGAGGAGGATGAACGTCCGCGTATTGCTATCGTAGGTAAGCCAAATGTCGGGAAATCATCTTTAGTTAACCGTCTTATCGGTGAGAATCGTGTAATTGTTTCCGATATTGCCGGTACAACAAGGGATGCGATTGACTCACCGGTTAAATACAATGGAAAAGAATATATTTTCATTGATACCGCAGGCCTTCGCCGTAAGAATAAAGTAAAAGAAGACCTCGAACATTATATGATTATCCGTACGGTGAGTGCGGTGGAACGTGCCGATGTTGTAATTCTTTTAATTGATGCAAATGAAGGTGTGACTGAGCAGGATGCTAAGATTGCCGGAATTGCTCATGAAAGAGGAAAAGGTTTTATTATTGCGGTAAATAAGTGGGATTTAGTTGAAAAGAATGACAAGACGATTTACCGTTTTACGGAAAAAATACGTCAAACACTTTCTTTTATGCCTTATGCGGAACTTTTGTTTATATCTGCAAAGACAGGACAGCGTACGGGTAAATTGTATGAGACCATTGATGCGGTTATTGAGAATACAACCCTTCGTGTGTCTACCGGTGTTTTAAACGAGATTATGTCGGAAGCCGTTGCGATGCAGCAGCCGCCATCCGATAAGGGAAAACGTCTTCGTCTTTATTACATTACTCAGGTTTCGGTTAAGCCGCCTACATTTGTTATTTTTGTTAATGATAAGGAATTGATGCATTTTTCCTATACACGATATATTGAAAACCAAATCCGGAATGCGTTCGGATTTAAGGGTACGCCTCTTAAATTTATTATCAGAGAGCGTAATGAGGAAAAATAGCAGACATCTTGGGAGATTGACATGGTTAGAATTATTTGTATTATAATCGGATATTGTTTTGGCTTAATCCAAACTGCCTATATTTATGGTAAAGTAAACGGGATTGATATCCGGACGGTCGGAAGCGGTAATGCTGGAACAACGAATGCACTACGTGTTCTTGGTAAAAAAGCCGGGCTTATCGTTTTCCTTGGTGATGTTGCTAAGACCGTTGCAGCAGTTATTGTAGTAAGATTACTTTTTGGAAGTTCCTATCCGGACAATATTTATATGCTGATGCTTTATACGGCGGCAGGTGTTATACTTGGACATAATTATCCTTTTTACTTAAATTTTAAAGGAGGAAAAGGAATTGCAGCTACTGCGGGTCTGATTGCGGCTCTGGGACCTTGGTTTATTTTAGTGGAAGGTCTTGTATTTATTATTGTATTTACGACAACGCATTATGTTTCACTGGGATCATTGCTTGTGTATGTAGCATTAATTATTCATTTGATTCTTTTTGGTCAGAATGGTTTACTTCCGGGTATGACACAGACTGCATTAAATGAGATGTATATTGTTGCGTTGTTTTTAATGGCTATGGCATTCTGGCGTCATCGCAGTAATATTAAGAAATTGATTGAAGGAACAGAAAGAAAGACTTATATCTCAAAGAAAAATAAATTGGATTAATCACTTGGGCTTATAATGGCTTTGTGAATGTAAGAAAGGTTTGGTAGTCATATGGCTAAAATAGGTGTAATTGGTGCCGGAAGTTGGGGAATTGCATTATCTGTATTACTTAGTAATAATGGGCATAGCGTAAAAGTATGGTCTATTATTGAAGAAGAGATTAAGATGTTAAATGAACATCACGAACATAAGGATAAATTGCCCGGAGTTATTCTGTCTGACAGGATTACTTTTACAACTAATTTGCAAGAAGTAATAGAAGGAATGGATTTGCTGGTTATGGCTGTGCCATCTCCATTTGTCAGAAAAACTGCTTCAGATATGAAGGCATTTGTAAGTGAAGGCCAGATTATTGTGAATGTTGCAAAGGGTATTGAAGAAACTACTCTGATGACCTTATCCCAGATTATTGAAGAAGAAGTACCGCAGGCAGAAGTAACCGTATTGTCAGGTCCTTCCCATGCAGAAGAAGTGGGACGCGGTATTCCGACCACTATTGTTGTAGGGGCTAAAAATAAGAAGACGGCAGAATATATCCAGAATATCTTTATGAGTGAAGTATTCCGTGTATATATCAGT
>JAGATU010000016.1 GCA_017621115.1 Lachnospiraceae bacterium | reverse complement strand
CTCATACCGCTTAATACCATCATAACATTATCAAGGCTTGCAACAAAACGGATTGCCCATGAAGGAACGGACATATCCGGCGCATAATCCTTAAATGCTTTTTCCACTGCTGCCGGTACATTGGCAAGTGTACCGCCCTTAACAGGCTCCATAACAATAACCGGAACGCCGTGCTTAGTCGCCACTTCGTAACATTTTCCTGACTGGATGCCTTCGCTGTCCCAATCCAGATAATTAATCTGCAACTGGACAAACTCTATTTCCGGATGCTCGGTTAAAATCTTATCCAGCAAATCCGCCTTATCATGGTAGGAAAAACCGATTTTCTTTACAAGCCCCTTCTCTTTTTTCTCCTTAAGCCAGGTAAAACAATCCAGCTTCATAAACTTTTGATAGGACAACTCTCCGATATCGTGAAGCAGGTAATAATCAAAATACTCTACTCCTGTTTTGGCTAGCTGTGTATTGAAAACCGTATCCCGGTCTTCTAATGTTGAAATGAAGCCGGAATGCAGCTTAGTCGCCAATGTATAACTTTCCCTCGGATAGCGTGACACCAGAATCTCTTTTGCCGCCTCCTCGCTCTTGTGTCCATGATACATCCATGCCGTATCAAAATACGTAAAGCCTCTCTCAATAAAAATATCGACCATCTTTTTGGCCTGTTCCAAATCAATTTTACTGTCGTCGTGCGAATCCAAAACCGGTAAACGCATCATGCCGAAACCTAATTTTTTTGTACTCATAATAATACCCCGCTTATTTTTCTACTCTCATTTTAGTAAAAAAACAAGCGGGGTACAACATGTATTTATTCATCTGTTATTCTCCAATCACCTGATAGCGTTTGAAAATCTTATCTTTGCCACATACATGCTTGGTTCCGTCTCCGTCAATGATAATGTAATCACCTTCCCCAATAAAAGTACGGCCTCTGCGGTGCATAATATACGGACATACCACAACACCATCCGGTCTCTTTACCTTAAGCAGGAAATCGGTAACAATCCATCCCTTTGTCACAACATCCGCAAACGGCTCAAAACCATCTTCATACCCTTTATTCAGTTCATATGGAAATACATCGGCTGTAATAGAAGTTCTTCTGCATTTCATAAGCTCACCTCCTCTTTCTTACTACATATATCGGCTTCTTTTGGTAATACAATTATAACATTTATTTCAAATTGTTTCTACAATTTCGTATAAAAAAACCGCAGGGAAATATTCCCTGCGGCATGACACTTAATCACTTATGCTAATTTTAGTAATTCTGTGCTCTTAATTCAAAATATGCCTGTGGATGGTTACATACAGGGCATACCTGCGGAGCGCTTGTTCCTACTACGATATGTCCACAGTTACGGCATTCCCATACCTGTACGCCGCTCTTTTCAAATACCTGCTTGGTTTCTACATTGTTAAGAAGTGCACGGTATCTTTCTTCGTGTTCTTTTTCGATTGCTGCAACGCCTCTAAACTGTGCTGCAAGTTCAGGGAATCCTTCTTCATCCGCTTCTTTTGCCATACGGTCGTACATATCGGTCCACTCATAATTTTCACCTTCTGCTGCATGATGAAGGTTTTCTTCTGTTGTTCCAAGTTCACCCAATGCCTTGAACCATAATTTTGCATGTTCTTTTTCGTTATCAGCAGTCTTTAAAAATAAAGCCGCAATCTGCTCATATCCTGCTTTCTTTGCAACTGAAGCAAAATAAGTATACTTATTTCTTGCCTGTGATTCTCCTGCAAAAGCTTCCCATAAATTCTTTTCTGTTTTTGTTCCTGCATATTTGTTTGCCATAAAATTACCTCCTATTTATCTATACAATAGATATTTCCATAATCACTACTTTTCATACAGATTATGGATATCAATAACATAATAATATCTCTTGTTGCCCCGATAGTGCAATATTTTTTTACATTTTATGCCTGCATTGCGCTGACAAGTACATGTTTTAATAATACGGATGTTGTTACCGTTCCAACACCACCCGGAACAGGCGTTGCTGCTGCCGCGATTTCACTGACGGACTCGTAATCGACATCACCGCATAGTTTGCCATCCATTACATTGATACCGACATCAATAACTACCTGACCTTCCGAAATATAGGACGCATCCAGCATCTTTGCCACACCTGCACAGGCAAATACAAAATCTGCTGCTTTTACCTCTGCACGTAAATCTGCGGTCTTGGTATGGCAAATCGTCACGGTTGCATTTTTCTTAAGAAGCATCTGTGCAAGCGGTTTACCAACCACCATACTTCTGCCGACTACCACTGCCTTTTTACCGGTCAAATCATATCCGTAAAAATCAAGCATCTCGATAACTGCCTGCGGTGTACATGGTGCATGTCCCTTACCGTCCTGTGCAAACACATGGGCTGTATTGGCGCTTCCCATACAATCCACATCCTTCATAGGCGCAACCATCTCTTTGATTACTTCTTCATCCAAATGCTTTGGAAGCGGACGAAATACCAAAATACCATGTACCTTGTCATCTTCATTCAGTTTCTTAATTCCGGCTTCGAGTTCCTCCTGTGTAACATCCAACGGAAAAACTACGGATTCTACCAAAGCACCAACTGCATCAAAACGCTTTAATAAGCCTCTTTCATAAGAAAGGTCATCTTCTCTCTCGCCCACACGCACTACCGCAAGCTTTGGTTCGATACCTTTCTTTTTCAATTCTTCTACCTGTAATGCCGCATCTGCCGCAATCTGCTTTACAACGGGCATACCTCTTAATTCCTGCATATTCTGTCTCCTAATCTGTATTTATGATATTATATCATACCGGATGCAATTTTCTCATATACCGCTTCGCATCTTGCCGTACCGTCAGCCACCAAAGCCTTAGCCTTAGCATTCATTGCCTCAGCCACTTCACGGTCTTTCATGGACTTAGTATTGATATAAATATTCATTACCGCTCCTTTAAGCGCCGTTGCACACGCGGTTGCCGCAACTGCCACATCACTGATGGCAAGACGGGAGCCGATAACTTCCAATTCTTCCAAAACCGGCACCAGTTTGCTGACATCCTCTACGATTTTCATCGGCGCATTGGATGCTGTTAAAAGCGCTTCCTCCATAATCTCATCACGCTTCGGATCATCCTTTGGAATGGAGTATGCCTGTGAAAGCGGATAAAACGCATCTGCATCTAACTTAATATCAGCTAACAATTCACCGCGTAATTCTTCCAGATACGGAAGCAATTCATCAATTCTATCCTGGTACTGCGCATATTTCTTTTTGCCCGTTGTCAGATTAGCAACCATACTGCAAAGCGCACAGCTTACACCGCCAACAAGTGCTGACGCACCACCGCCTCCCGGCACGGGCGCAGATGAGGCTAATTCTGTTAAAAATGTGTTCATGTCTGTATTCTCCTTGTACTTTGATTTTACAATCACTAAATAGCGAAGTCAAAAAGACTAATCTGATTAGACTCAGGAATATCTCCAAACAAATCCAGTGATGACATCAATTCAATTACCGTCTTGGATACCTTCGTACGCATACGGAAGTCATCCTTGGATAAAAACGGACCGTCTTTTGCCGCTTCTACAATCGCATCCGCCGCTTTTTCACCAAGACCGTCGATACTG
>JAGATU010000015.1 GCA_017621115.1 Lachnospiraceae bacterium | reverse complement strand
TCCATGCAATCGCTTCTTTTTTGAAGTAATCACCAAAAGAGAAGTTACCCAACATTTCAAAGAATGTAAGATGTCTTGCTGTCTTACCTACGTTTTCAATATCACCTGTACGTACACACTTCTGGCATGTAGTCACACGGTTACGTGGCGGAATCTCCTGTCCCGTAAAATATGGCTTAAGTGGTGCCATACCCGCATTGATAAGTAATAAACTGTTATCATTATGCGGTACCAGTGAAAAACTCTTCATTGCAAGATGATCCTTAGATTCAAAAAAATCAAGATACATCTTTCTTAACTCATTTACTCCGTATGCTTTCATATCTATCCTCCAATGTATTTATTCCAATCATTCCAATGACCGATATTACTACATAAAATTAACGTTTCTATTATAAATTGCTTTGCATAAATAATCAAGCAAACTCTTTTAAGTTCTTTTACAAAAATGGAATCCGGTAATTCCCGGATTCCATAATTATTATACCGCTATATAGGCTCCGGCCTGCACTTTCCACATCTGTGCATACTTGCCGTTCTTAGAAAGAAGTTCTTCATGACTTCCCTGCTCTACAATACGTCCGTCCTCCAGCATAATGATACGGTCTGCAATACGCGTTGTAGATAAACGGTGAGAAATAAAGATAACCGTCTTATCCTTGGTCGCCGTAAGCATTGCGTGGTTTAACTGGTATTCCGCAATCGGGTCAAGTGCACTGGAAGGTTCATCCAGTATCATTAGTCCGGCGTCTTTGTAGAATACGCGTGCGATGGCCAGTTTCTGGCTCTCACCACCGGATAGATTGACTCCATCTTTTGAAAATTCAGTTGTAAGTTCCGTATCAAGTCCGGAAGACATTCGGTCTATTCTGCTCATTAATCCGCTGTCGGTAAGTGCCTGTCTGATTCGTGCTTCATCGCAGTCATCATCTACATTAAGCATTACATTTTCTTTTACGTTTCCGGCAAATATTTGAAAATCCTGGAATACGGTTCCGATGGTATCACGGTATTTTCCAACATCATATTTACGGATATCAGTACCGTCTGCAAAAATTGCACCGGATTTGACATCGTACAAACGCATTAACAACTTAACAAGCGTGGTCTTACCGGCCCCGTTATAACCGACAAGTGCAATCTTCTCGCCCGGTTTGATATGCATACTGATATCTTTCAACAGCATCTCTGTCTTATCACCGTAAACAAAGGATACATCTTTAAGTTCTATTTCCTTTGCTTCTTTTGTTGGAACCAGACCTTCTGTTGATACAATCTGCGGCTCGTAATCCAAAAACTTTCTTATTTTGCTCACATACAGACTGGTCTCCGTAGCAAAAGGATATACATCAGTAAATATACGCATTCCATTTTTTAACTGTCCAAAAGAATTATATAAAATCGCCACTGTACTAAAAGACAATGTTCCTCGCACTGCCGCCTGAAATACCAGGTACGAAATGTACAATACATCGCTGAACATCGCGTTACTTACATACCTGCGCAAAAATCCGAATAAGAATTTTTTCTTGGTATATTTTTTTTCGATTTCATACACTTCGTCATTAGCCTTTTCAAAATCACGGAATAAAATATCTGAAACATCCGGATTTAAACGAATTTCTTTCGCGTAATCACTCAGATAATAAATTCGCTTAATATAATCTCTTTTACGCGTAAATGGATTACCTTCCACTCTTACAAGATAGTTCATCTTGTTATAAATCTGGTTAAATGCAAACGCCATAACAAAAGAAACCACTGCGAATCCAATAGATACCTTATCCTTCGTCAAAAAATAAATACCTGTAGAAACAAATGTCGTCAATCCGCCCAAAGTATTCTGTACAAACTGAATGACACGGTCAATCTGTTTATCCACTTCAGAAATCGCAAGTACCTGCTCATTATAAAACTCAGGATTATCATAGCAGGCAAGATCTAACTCTTTTGCTCTTTCATAGAGCATCATTTTGATTTTTTGGCGCATCTTCGGCTTTTCTTTTTCTCCAATGTAATCACCGACAAATACAGTAAATACCATCCCCAGCGTAATAGCTGCTGCCAAAATCAAAATAAATGCAGCCACCTTCCTAAACGGATAATTAAATTCTGCGGCTTCTAAAACATAACCAATACCGACAACATGTTCAAAGAATATCGAAACCTGATTTCTTATAGCATCCAGAGCCATAAAAACGACATACGCTGGTGATGCTGAAAACATCAATTTCAAGAGGAAGAAGTTATTACCAAACACTTCTTTTACAGACTGCTTGGTCTTTTCTTTTTCACTGTTCATCTTTCTCACAGTACCACCTCCTCTTCATTCTCAATAGCAAGGTAGTTCATGGCCTGCTTCCTGTACATCTGTGCATAACTGCCATTTGCGGCAATCAGTTCCTGATGCGTACCTTCCTCAATCAGGCGGCCCTTTTCCAGCATAAATACCTTATCGCAATTCTTAACGGAGGAAAGTCTGTGGGATATGAATAACATCGTATGGTCATTTCCCTCTTTCATGATATTGCGGAACAATTCATACTCCGCAATCGGATCGAGTGCACTTGATGGCTCGTCAAATATCTTCATCGGTGCATCCTTAACAAAAGTTCTTGCCACCGCCAGTTTCTGGCTTTCACCACCGGATAATACCGCGCCTTCGCTGTCAAATTCCTTGGTCATAAGTGCATCCAGCCCGCCCTTGAGTGTCATAACTTTATCGTATACTCCGGCCTTTTTCAGTGCCTCAATTACTAATTCATCTTCATTTTCATAATGCCGTCCCATCAGGACATTTTCTTTGACCGTCATTCCAAACATTTGGAAATCCTGGAACGTCGTTGCAAAGAGTTCACGGTATGCCTTCAAATTGTATCCTCGTATATCTTTCCCATTATATAAAATGGTACCTGATGAAGGATCATAGAATCTAAGCAATAACTTTATAATGGTTGTTTTTCCGGCACCGTTATGTCCGACAAGGGCTGCCGTCTGACCTTTGGTAATTGTAAAGGATAAGTCCTTAATTGTCTCTTCCTTCTTATAGGAGAATGAAACATTTCTAAATTCCAGACTTTCAAATTTTTTATCCGGCATCTCGCCATCCTGGTCTTCCGGAATTTCCTCTTCATAGTCTAAGAATGTACGGAGATTATTAATAAACATACCATGTTTTAAAATCTCCATAATATTTTCAAATACACGGATTAAAATCCATGTCATGGCAACCATTAAACTGGTCATAATTGTTAACTGCGCCAGACTAATGGTCCCCGTTACCCGATTACGGTAAATCGCATAGAGTAACACACCTTCGAAAATCACCGTAAACGTAAAAGTAATTCTCCAGAAATTGTAATTTGCATTTGCAAACGCATACTTTACCGCCACTTTTACATTGCGGTCCGTCGCTTCACGATACTGTCTTCTCATCAATGAAAACACATTGGAAAGACGGATTTCCTTGGCACCATCCGGCAAATACATCATACGGCTTACATAATTTAATACCTTTTCATTCGGTGCCTGTTCCTGATAACGTTTGAACTCGTATTTGTTCTTCATATTGCCGAATACAAAATTACCGATAAGCGGCGAAATTACAAACAGAATCGCATAGTGGTCGATTTCATACATAAAGTAGAACACAACAACCGCGCTGACTGCACCTATTACCGAACCGAGTACACCTCTTATTATTGCGGTAATCTTTTCCTCTGCACCATCCATCGCCATTGTATAACGGTTATAAAAATCCGCATCTTCATAACACTTGAGTTCTACATTCTTTGCTTTGGCGTATAATTTTTTATAAATACCTCCAAACAGACGATTTGTTGTAAGCGGATAAACCACATTCTCAACATAATTGAAATAAATCGAGCATACACAGAAGAAACACCCGCTTATAAGGATAAAGCGGAAAATCGGCGTAAAGCCGACTCCCGCATCCAATGCTTCTACTATTTTCCGCATAAAAATTCCGTCAAAGAATACCCATTCCGCGTGGTTAATTAACCACAGAAAAAAGGAATGTATGACAATGCTTGGGCATATGGCCAACGCCAGTTCCACCGCATACCAGGCATTCTTCATTGTCTGTTTGAGGGACAATTTCTCTTTCTCTTTTTTCTCCATCTCTTTCCCCTTTGTATTTCTGTCATTCCTATAGTGTCGTATTACCAGTTTCTTGGCAGGCGTACCATTTTCTCATTAATATCAGCCAGTTTACCTGCTCCGCACATAGCCATGGTATCGGCAAGTTCGGCACCAATCTTGTCTGTATAGAGTTTTACGCCTTCCTCACCGCCGCCATATACGCTTGTCACATACGGACGCGCTATAATAACTGCATCCGCACCCATTGCAAGTGCCTTAAATACATCTACACCCGAGCGGATACCGCCATCCACGAAAATTTTCATCTGTCCTTTCACTGCATCTGCAATTTCTTTTAATACTTCTGCCGTTGCCGGACACTGGTCAAGTACACGTCCTCCATGATTGGAAACTACAATACCTGCTGCACCTGCTTCCAATGCTTTCTTAGCGCCTTCTACCGTCATAATTCCCTTCACGATAAAAGGAACACCTGCTGCTTCCACAATTTCTTTCATCTCTTTTACAGACTTAGCACCTGCAGGCGGATTCATGTTCTTAAGAAAAGGAAGACCTGCCGCATCAATATCCATCGCAACCGCAAAGGCATTGCTTTCTCTTACCTGCGCCATTTTTTCATCGATTGTCTCTTTGTTCCATGGCTTAATGGTTGGAATACCGAGTCCATCCACTTTTGCAATGGCTGCCGCTGCTGCTTTTACCACATCCGGATTGGTACCGTCACCTGTAAATGCCGCAATACCGGCTTTCACACAACCGCTTACCAGAATATCATTGTATTCCATATCGTTCATCTTATCACCGTAATGAAGATTCACCGCACCTACCGGTCCTGCAAAAATCGGATAATCGAATGTCTTACCGAATAATTCAAATGTCGTATCGGTATCTTTCTTCTTGCAAAGACAATCCATATTCACACGGATTTCTTTCCATTTGTCGTAGTTACGCATTGCTGTATCACCGATTCCCTTAGAACCCGGTCCCGGCATCTGGTTACGGCATACACGACCGTTACAAACATCACAAGCCTTACAATATGGTCCCATACATGTTTTTGCATTTTCCATCATTTCCTGATAATTCATATTTTTATCCTCCCGTATTTCATTCATTTTATCTATAAGTTTCTGCTCTGAAACTCTATATTCCTACTGCTTCTTCACGCGGCATTCTTTTGAAAATCTCTTTACCGAGAATTCCAATCAGGCCACCCGTGACACATCCCGATACCAGCAATACCGGCAAATAATACCAAAGTGCACCACTCTCGAGCACCAAAAAAGCCATTATTAACTGTCCCATATTATGACTGACTCCACCGGCAACCGATACACCCGTCATGGTAAAACAGTCTCTTTTCTTAATCAATGTCATTACAAGCAGGCTAAGTATCGCACCGCTTAATGAATACAATATGGACGATAAACTACCAAACAGAAATCCCGATAGAACCACTCTGCCCACTGAAATTCCCCAGGCCGTTTTTGCATTTGTGTAATACAACAAAATAAGTACAACGCTGTTGGCTACTCCCAATTTAATTCCGGGAACCGGTATAGGGACCGGTATCAGACTCTCCACATAGGAAGCAATCAGGGCAAGTGCCAGCATTAGTCCGCAAAAAGCTATTTTTTTCATATATGCCTCCTATTTTACAACAGCATCCAGTTCCGCTTCTTGATTTTTTCCGTAAATATCTTCAATCGTAACAACCACCTTATTCGGCAGACAAATAATATTCTCATCGGTACCGGATATCGGCATGTGCTTCACACATATCTGGTCCGGGCAATCTGCAAATAACATGTCCGCTTCATGATTATGAATCACTAATGTATTGGTATCACCAATTTGTACTACCTGCTCTTTTAACAGGGAATACCTACCATATTCCTCTCCGTCAACCGAAACAACTACTGTTGTACCGACACTGCTTCCCTTGAGCAAAAAAGTAATTGTTAACAAAATGGCTGATACGATAATTCCCGCTATTAATATCCGGTCATTACGCTCCTTTTTCTTTTCATCCATACAACAAAATCTTCCCTAATCACATCATCATGCTTTGCCTTTTAGAATATCATATTTCGCTATGGAATTCCATGAAATGACATGATAAAATTTAATTCGAAACAAATATGAGGAAAAGACTTTATGAAACAACGAATCTATTCAGTAATTGCGCTATTGTTGTTTTTGGCTACCGTGATTTTCTTTTTTAACCGCTATGCCTTTACTGCCTCACAAAATGAGCCGATTACCGTTACCGACTATAAATTGAATACCTACGTTACAGTTACCATATACGACTCTACCGACACCGCTTTGCTTGATGAGTGTATAGCTCTTTGTGATAAATACGAAATGATTTTCAGCCGTACCAATCCGGAAAGCGAATTGTATAAGTTGAATCATGGAATGTTAAAGCAATCTGCGGACGGTTACTACACTGTTTCGGATGAATTGTATGAGGTGATTTCAGTTGGGAAAAAGTATAGCGAACTGTCTGACGATGCTTTCTGCATTGCAATGGAACCTCTGACATCGATTTGGAACTTTACGGACGGAATGAATATGGTTCCTGATAATGCACATATTGATACTGTTTTACCTTTCCTGAAAAGTGAAGATGTCCATCTTCGTGCCCCTAATGAAGTAGCTTTTGTTAATAAAGGCATGGGGATTGACCTTGGAGCCATTGCAAAGGGATATATTGCTGATAAGATGAAAGAATATTTGATTTCGAAAGGTGTAAACTCCGCCCTTATTTATCTTGGTGGTAATGTCCTCTGCATCGGCGAAAAAGAAACCGGCGCCTTTAAAATCGGTATTGAGAAGCCCTTTGATGTGGACGGTGATCCGGCGGCTGTTGTTTCTATTTCGGATACATCGGTTGTTACCAGCGGTACCTATGAGAGATATTTTAAAAAGGACGGCGAGTTCTATCACCATATTTTGGATAAAAATACCGGCTATCCGATTGAAAATGGTCTGACTGCAGTTACTATTATTAGTTCTTCCTCTACGGACGCAGACGCACTCAGTACGACTTGCTTCTCACTCGGTCTTGAAAAAGGAATGGAACTGTTGGAATCTCTGGATGATGCGGACGGTTTCTTTATTACGGATGACAGGGAGTATCATTATACGGAGGGGTTTGAGGAGAAGTATAAGTTAGATAAGAAGTAATATAAAAACCTGTACTGTCATTGACAATACAGGTTTTTATATCTTAAATCCCTATATAAACAATTTCACCAATCCGGCGCCACAGCCCATGATGATTCCGGCAAGAATGACACCGGCTACAACTGCAAGTACACTCTTCTTAAAATCCATATCTAAGATGCTGGCTGCCAAAGTCCCTGTCCAAGCACCTGTTCCCGGAAGCGGAATACCTACGAAAAGCAACAATGCAATGTACAATCCGCCACCTGCTTTTTCCTGTAATTTCTTACCGCCTGCTTCTCCCTTTTTCAAACAGAAGGTAAAGAATTTACCAATAACCGGCTTGTCTGCACCCCATACCAATACTTTTCTTGCAAAGAAGAAAATAAACGGTACCGGAAGCATATTACCAATGATACAAACGATGTAGGATGGGATTACCGGTAATCCCCAAAGAATCGCATAGGGAATGGCCCCTCTAAGTTCAATAAGCGGAACCATGGATATAATAAACGCCAATAAATACTCTTTAAACATGTGTGATTTTCCTTTCAAATTTCAACATTTTTCTCAAACACTTTCGGTATTGTATCATCCCTCTTCCCTTTTGGCAATGGCTTTACTTATTTCTTAACCGATTCTTTACAAAATCCGACACGAAGATTATACTTAGGGAAATCGGAGGTATATATGATACAGATACAGCGCTATACTACAGATAAAAAAGGGCAGAAAATCGATAATTTCTTCCGTTCCTGGGTCATGGCAAATATTCAGGCTAACAATGATTCCGCAATTATTCTCAGGAAACGGGCAGCCAAAGAATATACCAAATACGCACAGGGATTGTATCTGACTGACTATCAGACGGCTTCCGCAGAAGATAAACAGAAACTTGAAGAGGAATGGCAAAAATTTGCCAAAGAATTCATTCATGTATACAAGACGGACCGAAACTACTCTTCTTCTATTTTTGGCTTCGGTTCCATCAGTGATGAAGATGTAAATGCCAAGATTAAACTGGAGATTGAAAACGTTACATTCCGCTATGCCCGTTATATCGGTCTGGAAGAACTGTATCGGCCGTTATATCTGATTATGAAAACAACCGCTGATGAATTATTATCTTCAAAAGACACAAATGAAATATAATATATTCATAAAAGGCCATCTGTCATATGACAGATGGCCTTCTTAATACTTATCTCATTATATCTTAATCCCTTTATATGAAATTGACTTGAAAAACCAGAACTTCTTGAGCCCAAATACTACTTCATCATCAAATGTCAGTTTAAAATGTGGTAAAAGAACCTCTCCCATCTCGGTAGTTACACCGGAATACTGTTTCTTGGTCTTAAAAATCTCAGTCTGTCTCTCATCTACAAAATAAACATGCAATTCCGCAATCTCAATCTCTGAGTTATTAATCTGAACCAGTTCCACAATGATATTCTTGTGCCCTTTTTCGTTCATATATTCTATTAATTCCGGCTCATAAACAAACTTCATATAACCTCCGCAATCTTATTCCTCTTATCTGTCATAGATTGAATTCTAATATAAAAAGAATCCCGTCACAAATCAACTACATTGATTATATGACAGGATTCTTTTTTATTCCATAATTATTTTAGAAACAAAACATCTTAATAATTATTTCTTGATCTGATTTAACTGTGCGTTTAATCCAAGAAGTTGTTCTTTGGTAAACTTCATATCCATCATACCGCCTGCAAGAGTGATGAGACGAAGCATTGTAAATCCGCCCATCATAGCCATCATGCTTTCGTTAATTTCAAAGCCCATAGCTTTCTTGCCTGCCATGCCTCCCATAAGCTGGCCAAAGAGTGCCTGACCTGCAGGATTCATGATGATATCTGACATCTTATCATTTAATGAGAAGTATCCTTCCGGAGCATCAATATCAAACCAGTTTAAGATTGCTCCCTCTTCTTTTAATCTGTAATCTTCGTTAAATACTTCTACCTTGCGGATAAGGCTTTCGTCTGTGCATTCACCTGCAACAGCCTTTAATTCCGTCTCTCCTGCATTTGGTACATCGAAGTAGAAGAAATGAACATCACTTGTCTGTTTACCAAGGCTTACACCATTTGCAAAGAGTTCTACTTCCGGCTGGTTAGAGTATACGGTAACCTTAGTTGTATCTTCTACACGGTCCACATATCTCTTACCACAGATGTGTACGAATGGGTCATCGGATAACCATGCCTTGTAAGCATAGAAGGAATCCTTTTTATACTTACGGTCAAATGTTACAAGACCTTTATGGTTCTGTCCGTTCTCGCCACCTTCGTTACGGGCATCCGCACCAAAGTCAAACATATTCCATACATGAGTAGCCCACATATATTTTCTTGTGAAGAGCTGCTTGATAAGTTCTTCATGGTAATATGCCTGATATTCTTCTGTATAATCACCCTTGAAAGGTTCGGAAGAATGCCAGTTAAGAGCCTCACAACCGTATTCGCTGCATCCAATCGGAATGTTTGGATAGGTTGCATGGAAATTATCAAACCAAGGACCGTTCATGGATGTATCACCACCATACCATCCGAAGTAATGATTATAAGAAACCACATCAGGAATCTGAAGGTATGGGTCTGTTAACGGACACATAGATACTGCTGCAATCGTTGTTAATCTTGTCGGATCCATTTCATGACATAAATCGTTTAAAATTTTGTGGTTTTCTAATAAGTCTTCATCAGAACCTGCAATTGAAATTTCATTGGAAAGTCCCCAAACAACAATGGAAGGATGGTTGTAATTCTGGGTAACCAATTCTTTCATCTGAGAAATTGTGTTTTCACGGCCTGTTGGCATATGCTTTGAAATATAAGGAATTTCAGCCCAGATAACAAGACCTTTTTCGTCACATAAATCATAGAAATACTGATCATGCTGGTAATGTGCAAGACGGATGGTTGTCGCACCCATTTCACAAATTAATTCGATATCTTCTTCATGGTGTTCCGGTAATAATGCATTACCAAATCCCCATCTGTCCTGATGACGTGATACACCACGGAGCGGATATTCTTCACCATTTAAGATAAATCCGTTTTCAGGATCAATTTCAAATGAACGGCAACCGAAACGTGTAGATACTGCATCTACTACTGTTTCACCTTCTACCAATGCAACTTCTGCTGTATAGAGGTATGGGTCTTTTCTACCATGCCATAAATGCACGTTGTCAATTTCAAAAAGTGCTGCTGTATCTTCAGAACTGATGCTTCCGACTACATTGCCTTCTGCATCTTTAATTCTGTATACAAGTACCTGGTCATCTTTTTTGTTTGTTACATATACTTCTACGCCAACTTTGGCAGTTGTTCCTTCAATAACAGGAGTTACTGCAATACCGGGGCCTCCGTAGTAGTCCAAATCAAAGTGTGATTCAGATACTGCGATGATATTTACATCACGGTAAATACCACCGTAGAATGTAAAGTCAGCCATCTGTGGATAAACTGTTTCATTTGCCGCATTATCCACTGCGATTACAAGTAAATTATTTAAATCAAGAGCCTCTGTAATATCCACTCTCCATGTAGAGTAACCACCGTCATGATGTGCAAGGTTTTTACCGTTTACATATACATCTGCTGATGAGTTAGCACCTTTGATTTCTAGATAATATCTGTCAGCTTCCGGTAATGAAGCTTTCATAAACTGTTTTGCATAGTAACATGTTCCACGATAAAAATCATTGTCACCATCCTGGCCGTCAATTGCATTCCAGGAATGAGGGAGATTTACAATATCCCATTTTGCTGGCATTGTTTCAGGAATGGCATCTGCCATCTTTGTAAATGCCCATTTTCTATTAAAATTAATAATCTGTCTCATTAATCTAAACTCCTATCCGAAAAAATATTACTCACCACGTCTTGATTTCAATTCAGCAATATTGGCATCAACTGTTTTCTTGTGTAATGGATACCAGAACCAGAGAACTGCTGCAAGTGCACCAAATCCGATTGCCGGTACGATAACGGAAATATTGAAGATACCAAGTGTAACTGTTGGATCAAATGCTGTTGCTTCTGTATAACCGATGATAGAAAGTAATGCACCTGATAAACCGGAACTTGCTGCCTGTCCTAATTTACGTGCCCAAGAATACAATGCGTATACGGAACCGTCTTCACGGATACCGTTTTTGACTTCCATATCGTCGATAACGTCTGTAATAAGTGCCCATGAAACCATGGAGAATACACCAAGACCTAACCAAGCTACAAACTGGAATCCTGCATATACCCATACGCTTTCAGGACGTACAAAGAATAATACGATATTAACAATAACAGCCATTACATTGGATACAACTGCTACTTCTGCTTTACCAAATTTAGTTGCAAGAGGTTTTGCCAAAGCACCTGCTACAAGCATACCACCCATCATGAACATAGTAGATGCTGACTGCGCTTCCGCACTCTTGTAGAAGTTCGGATATACATAACCTGCCATCTGCTGCATGGTTAACTGTGAAAGTAACATAATGATAGATGCAACGATGATAGAAAGTAAAGAACGGTTTGTAAATGCACGCTTGAATAAATCTACAATAGAATCACCCTTGCCATCTTCTTTTGCAACCGGTTCTGCTTTGACACGTTCTGTTGTCAAATAGTAGCATAACAAGTAGCATACAACTGCTAAAATAGAGAATACACCTGCGATAATTGTAAACTTGCCGCC
>JAGATU010000014.1 GCA_017621115.1 Lachnospiraceae bacterium | reverse complement strand
TGTGTGGGAAATATACCTCCGCTTAGTAAAGAAAGCGCAAAGAAAGACCGCGAGGGCTATGTGAACCATTATTCCAAGTTGAAGTGATATAGGAAAAATGGTAAAATATATTGTTAAGACTTTTGGAGAAAACAGGGTATGTCAGATATAATCCGTAAGCTTCAACAATTGAATGAATCCGATGAATATCCGCTTCACATGCCGGGGCATAAGCGTAGTGTCGGCTGTGGTTTTTTGGATGATGTATATGGTATCGATATTACGGAGATTATCGGTTACGATAATTTGTATGAAGCAGACGGGATGTTAAAGGATGCCATGGAGCGTGCGGCGAGAGTCTACGGAGCCGAAGAGACATTCTTTTTGGTAAACGGCAGCACGGTTGGTATTTTAAGTGCGATTACCGGAGTGGCAAAGCGCGGCGAACGCATTTTAGTAGCGAGGAATTGTCACAAGGCAGTTTTTCATGCGATAGAACTTAGGGATTTGCAGGCGGTATATCTGCATCCGGAGTATTTACCGGATTGGGATATTGCCGGCGGAATTGAACCGCAGGAAGTGGAAGCTAAGCTTTTGCAGTATCCGGATATTAAGGCAATTGTGATTACATCCCCGACTTACGAAGGCATTGTGTCCGATGTGGAAGCGATTGCAAAGATTGCGCATGCACATAATATTCCGCTTATCGTGGATGAGGCACATGGTGCGCATCTGCCTTTTGATAGGCGTTTTCCAAAGAGTGCGCTTGTGGGTGATGCGGATATCGTTATTCAGAGCATGCACAAGACATTGCCGTCTTTTACCCAGACAGCACTCATTCATATGAAGAAAGGGTACGCAGACATAGCGCGGATCAAAGAATATATTGGATATTATCAGACAAGTTCACCGTCCTATCTTTTTATGGCGGGAATGGATGAGTGTATTGCAACTCTTGAAAAAGAGGGAAGTCATCTCTGGGATGCCTTTTTTGAAATGCGGGAAGATTTCTTGAAAAAAATGGCAATACTGCAGAATATAAGGATTCTTAGGGACAATGACCCTTGCAAATTGGTGATTTCCGTAAAGGGAACATCTATGAGCGGAAATGAACTGCAGAAGATATTGCTGGAAAAGTATCACATCCAGCTCGAGATGGCAGCAGAGACCTATGTGCTTGGAATCATTACCATGTGCGATACGAAGGAAGGCTTTGACAGATTGGCAGAAGCACTTTTGGAAATAGACGGAAGCATTGATTCTGAAGATGCGATAAATTCTCCCTATGGATGGGATGAGTGCGAGGAAGAGATTGTATATTCCCTGGCAGAAGTAAGAGAAAAAGACACCAAAGAGATTTTGATAGAGACGGCGGAAGGATGTGTTTGTGCAGATTATGTAAACTTATATCCGCCGGGAATTCCGTTATTATTACCGGGCGAGCGGATTAGAAGAGAGCATATTGTGCTGATCAACCGCTACTTGGAAAAGGACATGCATGTTCAGGGAGTAACGGATAGTAGAATATTGGTATGTTAGAGGAGATTTTATGAAAAACACGAAAATTATTTGTACAATCGGACCGGCTTCACAGAATCCGGAGACAATCAAGAAACTGATTCTTGCGGGAATGAATGTGGCAAGACTGAACTTTTCACACGGTTCATATGAGGAACAGACTAACAAATTCCACATGATTCAGGATGTGTCCGGGGAACTGGGTATTCCGGTAGCTATTTTACAGGATACAAAAGGTCCCGAAATACGTTTGCGTGATTTTGCAGACGGTAAGGAAGAGTTAAAAGCAGGTCAGAAGTTTACGTTAACAACAGAGGAGATTGTCGGTACAAATGAAAAGGTTTCCATCACATATAAGCAGCTTCCGAATGATGTGGAAGAAGGTATGGCAATTCTTTTGGACGATGGTCTGATTGAACTTAAAGTTGATAAAGTAACCGCTACCGATATCGAGTGTACGGTTATTAACGGCGGTTTTGTTTCTAACAAAAAGGGTGTGAATGTACCGGGAGCAGAGCTTTCCATGCCATTTATCAGTGATGTGGACAGGGAAGACATTTTATTCGGTATCAAGATGGGATTTGATTTCCTGGCTTGCTCCTTTGTCAGAAGCAAAGCAGATATTTTGGAAGTACGTAAGATTTTAGATGAGAACAATGCCAAGACGAAGGTCATTGCCAAGATTGAAAATATGCAGGGTATCCGCAATCTTTCTGAGATTTTGGAAGTTTCCGACGGTATCATGGTTGCCCGTGGTGACATGGGTGTAGAGATTCCGCTTGAGGAAGTGCCGGTTATCCAGAAGAAGATGATTAAGAAGGCGATTGCAACAGGCAAGCAGGTTATCACTGCGACACAGATGTTGGAGTCCATGACGAAGAATCCACGTCCGACAAGAGCTGAGACGACGGACGTTGCAAACGCAATTTATGATGGTACTACAGCCATCATGTTATCCGGTGAGACAGCAAGTGGTCAGTATCCGGTCGAAGCGGTTGAGACCATGACTAAGATTGCCCAGCGTACGGAGCTGGATATCGACTATATTAACCGTTTCCAGAGACAGGAGATGCACGGAGTCGATGTTACGAATGCGATTTCCCACGCAACCTGTACAACAGCAATGGATTTAAAAGCTACAGCAATTATTACGGTTACCATGTCCGGTTTTACGGCAGAAATGATTGCCCGTTACAAGCCGAACTGTCCGATTATTGCATGCTCTGTGGATGAAAGAGTTTGCCGTCAGGTAAATATGCTTTGGGGTGTACGTCCTCTTCTTATCGATAAGAAAGAGACGGCAGAAGAACTTTTCAAAGAAGGTGTCCGTAAAGCAATGGAAGCAGGCTACGTTAAGAAAGGCGATACCGTTGTTATCACGGCAGGTGTGCCGCTTGGAATTTCCGGTAAGACCAATATGATTCGTGTAGTAGAGGTATAAAATGGGCAGGATATTTTGTCTCATGGGAAAAAGTTCCACGGGAAAAGATACGATTTATAAGGAACTTTTAGCAAAAGAACAATTGAATTTACACAGAATTGTTCCCTATACGACCCGTCCGATTCGTGAGGGCGAGCAAAACGGAGAAGAGTATTTTTTCACGGATGAAGAGGGAATACGCAGATTAGAGG